>NZ_JALKAU010000091.1:0-5921 GCF_023015735.1 Gelidibacter sp. F63206 | reverse complement strand
CAACGTTTATGTGTACGAGCTGTTGCGGATTTATTAATCCAATCTTTTAAGTCTATCCAAAGTTTCAGAATTCGCAAGAATTTTGTGAACTGGATGGGTTTGAGCAATGGCTTGTACACAGTGTTGGCAAATCGGTTTTATTCTTTTTTCGTTCGAGTATTTTTTCCGACATATTATTGTTAAAAAGTTCAATTTAGTCAATTCCGATTAATTACTGTTATGGTTTTCCGCATTCAACTTTTATTAATGTTTTTCGATCAGATTGGCTCGTGAAACATAAACTTTCGATTTCGCACTTTAAAACCAAAAAAAAAAATTCGATTTGGTTCGGAAGGTTTTTATCCGTCAGATTGGATTTCGCCGTACTCTTTGTCGGTTCTGATTTTCAGCCTGACTTTTGGCAATCACAGAATTTCAGTTTTTTAGCGACTTAACATTGGATTTCAAGGAATTTAAGTTTTTCCGCAATACTGATAAATTCAGCGTTGTGTTTTTCAATTACGTTTTCTGTTTTCAATCTTAAAAACCAATTTTTTTTTTCGAATTAGTTCCGCTTTTTTTTAGGTTCTGCTCAACTGTTTGCCAACGTTTAGTATAACCGCAGTTACGCATAAATATACGAGGTTTTTCGATTAAGTACTGACCTTAGCAAATACGCGTGGATTCGGGCGAAGTTGAATCCGCCGTAATTGCGGTTATACATTGTTGTGTGTAGTCTTTTTCTCCCATTCTAACTTTTCTTCAATACTTAACAGCTTATACATTTGAAATGCAAATTCGGAGAACCTTTTAATTAGTTTTTCGAATTTTTTATAGTCTAATTCGATTAATATTTTATCATCGGATATGTTTTTAGAATTAAACAGGAAATTGAATATGTCGAAATGATGGTCGGATTTCTTGATTTTGATTATTTTAATCGTTGACTCATTATGAGTTATTGCGTGTCTTACTTCCGATAAGATTGTCCATAGTTCTTTAAATTTAATATCAAGATTGTTACTTGCAGTAAACTTTTTAAATGTTTCTCCTCCGACTTTTTTAAACACCTTGAACAAAGTGTCTCCTCCAGGCATTTTTCCTCTTGTAATTATTGACTTTTGATTTTTGGGGAGTAAAGAAATCACATACTTCCTGATTTCATCATCTCGTTCGAGCTTTTCAAAAAGGCAATCCTTTAAAAACCTCTCAAATGATTCAAATGATTGAGCGTAAAGAAGACATAGTTGACTCGACGATATTTTTTCAATTTCTTCTTCGTAGTTGTCTTTCGTCGTTTCGTTATAAATTCCTGTATGAAAATTCAATTCCCAACCATTATCAGTTGGACCAGTCCAGTCACTGATAACAAGAGCAGAGGCAAAATGGATGTTAGCCTTATCTGAATTATATAAGTAAATTTCCTTTTCAAGTATTTTATTTATTCGTCCACTTATATGACGATAATAAAGAAGCTTTTCAAAAAATTGGTCGAGATGTTTTCTATATGAATTCGTCATTTTTTTAGATTACACACAACGTTTTTGTATATGGTTTGTTGCGTGTTTTAAGCAACTAATTTAGTAAATAATTACCGACCAAGAAAGTCCGCGAGGACTTTCGTAAGTAGGCGAAAAGCCAGCAATAAATTATATACGGTGTTGTGCAACGTATTTATATTTTCCGTTTCAATTTCTTAAAACAGTATTTATAGTCAAATATTTTGTCCAAATCGCAAATCAGTTCTTTGGCTTTCTTTTTCTCAAAAACAGGCACAAAACAACTCATAATTCCGAAATTTTTTGTTTTAAAAAACAATTCTAAATATAATTCCGTTTCAGTTGGTTTGAATATTTGGTCAGAACTTAAATCAGAGTATTCATTTTCAATTTCCACATACAATTTATCCAATAAATTATGCTTTTTTAATATTCTGATAATTTGTTCGTTTTTCTTTTCGTTCGTTGCAATATCAATACAAGAATTCAATTCGGGATTCTCTATAATTACGTCTTTGGTAATTCCGATATAAAAGTCAGAATTTGGCAAAATCAGAGTTGTATTTAAAGATGCCGACGAGCTTTCTAATTCCGTCAGAATTTTTTTATAATCCAACGTCTTTTGTGAAAAGGACTGGTTAAAAGTCAGAAATAATATTGTGTAAATTAAAATTCTCATTCGGTTCTCATATGTTGCACAACGTTTATGTATATGAGCTGTGGCGTGTTTTAGCACGAACCGCTCCAAATAAAAACTGGCTTTGGAAAATCCGCAGGATTTTCCAAGTGAGGACATACCAAGCCATAGCTTATATACTGTGTTGCCATTAGTTTTTTATCGAGCTTTCAATTCGTTTTCCAATTTTTTCCATTCTGCTGTAATATTTTTTTCAGCTATTGGGCTTTCCGAAACGTTTAGTCCCACAGAGTTACTCGCATTTATGTATAACAAAAGGGTAGCTTTCTTTGGTGTATGAATAAATAATGTTCGATTAAAATCAGAGTTGTCATTCATAATTACACCATTTTCTGTTTCTATAAGTTCATCCTCATTCCACGTCACATATTGTAATCCAGTGAAAATTGAACGTTTTCCAAAGTCTAAAGTCATCTCTTTACTTTTAAATTCTAATTTGACTTTTACAGAGTATGAAGCATTATCAATTTTTTCTCCAGTTTTGTTTAATATTGATGTTTGAAATCTTAAAATGTAAGCGTCAAAGGTTATATCTCTACTGGTATCGTATTTGTCTTTTCCGTGATTCCACATTTGACTACTTTTCGTTTCATATTCTTTAGCATTTTGTATAGTAGTAGTCAAATTTGACAGTTCAAATTGATTAGATTCAATTTGACAAGAATTAAATAACAAAAACAATCCAAATATTGTAAAAATTCTATTCATTTAATTTTTTTTTAAATTAATGGCAACGTTGTTGTGTATGGTTAGTTGCGTGTTTCAGCAACTAATTTAGTAAACAAAAACGAACGCGAGAAAATTCCGAAGGAATTTTCCAAGTAGGCAATTGCCCAAGCAATTAATTATACACGGTGTTAGCCCACGTTATTCTTGGTTTATATATAAGTCTTCAATTTCGTCAAACAAAAATAATTTATTCAATTCGTTTTCGATTTGTTCATAGTTTCTATCAAAAATCAATTGTATTAATTTCTTCGGAAGCTCTTTATTTTCCGATTCAGTTCCGTACAATTTTACCGTTCGAGTTGGAATTTCCCCGCTTGCATTTTCTTTATGATTTCCTAATCCGATTGAAAATTGAAAAGTGTCATCTGTATTCGGTGCCATTGAAATCGATAAATATTTTCCGTTTTTTTCATCCAATACTTCGAGGTCAGGAAAATTAAATGTCATATCTCGATATTCTTTCCAATATTCATCACTCCAATTGATTTGATTAAAATCTGTCAAATGTTTTTTGTAATCTGTTTTTCCAAGCAATTTATAAGAGTCCGTTTCATAATCCGTTTTATGAATTCGAGAGATGAAATCCATTTTCATTTCGTTTGTATTTTCATTTTTATCCGTTTTATTTTTACAAGCAAAGAATAAAATAGGTAGTAAAATCAAGATTTTAGTTAAATTTCTCATTGTTGTTTTTAATGTGGGCTAACGTTTCGTGTATGAAACGTAGCGTTTAAAAATACGATTATTTTCGGATTGGCACTTAGCCAAATCTTTGATTTGGGACCACATTTTCAATATTACAGCCAAATCAAAGATTTGGCGGACTTGGCAAACACGTACAAACCTTTCGGAAAGCACTGATTAGCTATGTTTTATACACATTGTTGTGCATAGTATTTTTTTAATCAAATCCAATTTCCGAGTAATACCATCTTCCGTCCAATTGTTTAATTCTATATGATGCTCCAATAATTGTATCATTTCCAAAATTCCGAGGGCTTTTATTGAAATCATAAATTATTCGTTTTTCCGTTTTAAATATACTTCCAGACCTATTCACAAAAATTATTAGACTATCGTTTTCCTCAACAAATCCAGAGTAACTTGGGTTTTTCTGTCCAATGTTTTTTATAATTAAATCAATGTCCAAATCACGAATTTCTTCAATGATAAATTCATCCATTGAGTCTCTGTCAAAAATTCCGTTGTCATAATCGTCAATTTTTGAAGTCAAATCGGTTAGTTCCGCTTTATAATCCAAAACTCTCTTTTCGTCGAATGGATTACACGACATAAAAGCAATTCCTAAAATGACAAGAATGAGTTTTTTCATATTATGCACAACGTCACGTGTATGAAACGTAGCGTTTAAAAATACAATTATTTTCGGATTGGCACTTAGCCAAATCTTTGATTTGGAACCTCATTTTCAATATTACAGCAAAATCAAAGATTTGGCGGACTTGGCAAACACGCACTGACCTTTCGGAAAGCACTAATTAGCTATGTTTTATACACATTGTTGTACGCAGTTTTTTAGCTGCCTGCAAATGGTGTTCCAAAAATTCCAACTGAAAGTTCGGCCCAAATTACAAAAAGAGCAACGAATAATACTATGCCTAAAATAATTCTATATTTTAGTGTTTTAATTTTTCTTAAAATAAATTCAAGTGCCAATCCTGTCCCAACTAACAAGATACCAGCAACGATAAAGTCAAAAACAGACCAATTCACATCGGTAGTAAAGTTCATCGCTACAAGCGGGATAATTAGTATTGCTATTGCAATAGCCAAAATAGTTACAAGTCTTTTGTTGTGATTAATGATTTCCATAGTGTTTGTATTTGATAAATGATTAAAATTTCCAATTATTGATGGACGAAATAATAAAATAACTTCTTTTATGAACAGTCGATTTGCTTTGGCATATCCATAATTTATATAATAATTATTGTATTGCTCCATTAAATCTCCTTCAATTTCTTCCCGAAAATCTGGACGACAAAACCAATAAAAAAATCGCATTGCTATTTGCGAGGGCTTTTTTGCTTTCTTTTTCATTTAATATAGATTGAATGAAAGTCTAGGCATCGCTTCCCAAAGTGAATTCCTTTGTTCTCTTGTTTGGTCAATTATTTCTTGACCTAGAGCAGTGATTTCATAAAGTCGTTTTCGTTTTCCGCCTCTTTCGCTTGTAGTGCCACCAAATTCTGATTTTAACAAACCTTTTTGCTCCAATCTCTTTAAGACTGTTTGAATAGCACCTAAACTTACCTCTCGGTTTAAACGGTTTTCTATTTCATTGATGACGCCAACGCTATAAGCATCGCCATTGAGTATAGCTACAATCATCACTACAATTTCCTCAAATTCTCCCAATGTTGTTTGGCTCATTATTTCATATTTACCACAAATGTAGTTTAAATAGTTTAATAAACTACATTGTAGGTAAAATATTTTAAAAAAAATTAAGTCAATCTAATTTAGGACGAGAGGTTTGTTACATTGCGTACAACGGTTTGTGTAAGGATAGTTGCGTGTGCAAGCAACTAACTTACTAAAAAGGAACGAACCAGAGGAAAATCCGAAGGATTTTCCGAGTAGGTAAGAACCAAGCAATTATTTTTACACGGTGTTGTGTACAGGCTTTTCATTATCCGTCCGAGTGATTTTCTACGAGAATGTTCCATCTTGATTGGTTTAATTTTTTATCCGCAACGATTCCGCTCGAGTAAAGTCTGCTGTGAATGTTCCGTTCAGATTGGTTTTATTATTTATTCGCAACGATTCCGATCTGATTGGTTTGTTTTTTTATCCGCAACGATTCCGTCCGAGTAAAGTCCGTTGGGAATGTTTCGATCTAATTGGTTTTATTTTTATCTGTTATGATTCCGTTCGAGTAGATTCCGTTGGGAAAGTAGCTCGGCAAACCAGTTTTATTTTTGCCTTAAAAAACCAAAAAAATTTTTTGAAAAACCTGGTGGTGATTTCTGCGATATTCAGCTTGTACACAACGT
>NZ_JALKAU010000090.1:0-5785 GCF_023015735.1 Gelidibacter sp. F63206 | reverse complement strand
TGTTGTGTACAGGCTTTTCATTATCCGTCCGAGTGATTTTCTACGAGAATGTTCCATCTTGATTGGTTTAATTTTTTATCCGCAACGATTCCGCTCGAGTAAAGTCTGCTGTGAATGTTCCGTTCAGATTGGTTTTATTATTTATTCGCAACGATTCCGATCTGATTGGTTTGTTTTTTTATCCGCAACGATTCCGTCCGAGTAAAGTCCGTTGGGAATGTTTCGATCTAATTGGTTTTATTTTTATCTGTTATGATTCCGTTCGAGTAGATTCCGTTGGGAAAGTAGCTCGGCAAACCAGTTTTATTTTTGCCTTAAAAAACCAAAAAAATTTTTTGAAAAACCTGGTGGTGATTTCTGCGATATTCAGCTTGTACACAACGTTTGGTGTAAGAATAGTTGCGTGGGATAAACACCTAAAATAGTAAATATTGACCGAGCCTGTGGAAATTCCGCAGGAATTTCCAAGTAGGCGAGAACCAGCAATTATTTTTACACAGTGTTGGCAACTGGCTTTTATTTTATTCAACTAATTTCAATTCAGTTCGTTTTGTCTTTTTTAGTTTCTCTATTTCGTAATCAGTTAAATTCCATATGTAAATCCGATTATTGACTTCACTTAAATTTCCAAATTCCGATATAATTTTCTTTTGTTCTGAATTCGATAAATGTGATTTGTTCAAATAGTTTATTGGATATAAATTCTTTAATGTTCCGTTTAAAATATTGATTTTAGTTAAAGTCCAAATATGGTCTTTTTCTAAAATATTGACTGAAGTTGAAAATAATCCTTTTTTAATTTTTCTTTCAGTTCCAGAGTCATAATTCGAGTCTAATTGTGTTATATATCCATAATCAAAATCTAATTCGTTTATTATAACTCTATTTAATTCTAAAATTGAATCTCTATCGCAATATTTTGTGCTTATTTGAAGAGAAAAGTCAATTGTATCTTTTTCAGGTTTTTCATTTAGATTCAGCATTTGGTTGCTGATTGAGAAATATGTTTCGGTTTTTTCAGAATCGAAATCGACAAAGCAATAAACCAGTTCTTTATTAGATTTTAATGCTTTTTCAAATCCGCTTTTGGTTTTATAGATTGATTGATAATTAATGTCAAAAGTTTTTGCTTTAAGTTCCGTTAATTGTTCAATTCGTTCAATACAGAAAAGAATTTTAGATTCCATTTCAAACGTTTCTGCTGAATTTTGGTCAGTCAGTTTGAATAGTTTAATTATCCAGTTTTTTGTTCTATTTTTCTTTAGGAACTTCATTTTTTAGCTTGTTGCCAACGGTCTTGTATAAGATTAGTTGCGTGGTTTAAGCACCTAATTTAGCAAATACAAACCGAATAGAAAATCCGCGAGGATTTTCGTAAGTAGGCTTGCACCAGCAATTAATTTTATACGGTGTTGGCAACAGTATTTTTTAATTCAGTCGGTTTATTATTTATTCGTCTAATTACATATGAAATCAAAAGTCCGATTGTAAATGTTGTCAGAATCGTACAAACAACAAAAGCGATTATCGGTGGAATCATCATCAGAAATTTTTCCTCCGCAACAGTTATACCGACAATCAGACAAAAAGTTGTCCAGATTATTAAATTCACAACAGTTGAGTATTTAAAAGAAGTCAGAAGTAATGATTTTCCCTTTTTGATATTCTTATAGGCTAATTTTCCACCAATCCAAAGAGCAATCAGAAACGCAACTACAAGTCCGATTGTAGATATTCCATATGTTCCAATTATTACCATTGTCAAAAGTCCTTCTCCAGTTAATAATAATGGAATCCAAATAGTCGCAATTACAGTCAAAATTCCGATTGGTGCTCCAATCAGATATGAAGTCAGAATACTTTGTTTTAATTTCTTTTCCATTCGTTTTGCGTTTCGTTCGGATATTGTTGCCAACGTTTATGTGTAAGAATAGTTGCGGTGGCAAGCATCTAAAATAGTAAACATTTACCGAGCCTGTGGAAAATCCGCAGGATTTTCCAAGTAGGCGAGAACCAAGCAATTATTTTTACACGGTGTTGGCTGTAGGCTTTAATCTTTATCTAATTTCATCAATATTAATCGGTCAGGATTTAATTCTAAAATAAGAAATCTTTTTCCAAAAACACCCAATGCAGGATCGGTTGTTAAAGTCCGATTATTTGGGTCAATTTTCCACGTGCCCAATTTTGGTGTTGTTTGACCATCGTGTTTTTCAGAGTTTATTGGATATCCAGTTTTGAGTCCACCGTTATAGTGAAATATTGTAACTAGGTCTTGGTATTCCCTAGTATATTCCAGTCTTTTAGTCATTATGATTCTACCATTGGGTTCAGTTTTATTGATTTCCCATGCTTTTGAATAGTTGCCATATAAGTATCTAGGATTAATATTTTCTTCGCCCTGGTTTTGACCAATAGTAATTCCAATGGTTAAGAAAGTTATTATTAATATTAGATTTTTATAATTCATCGGTTTTTTCAGCTTACAGCCAACGTGTTTGTGTATGATTAGTTGCGTGTTTTAAGCACTAAAGTTAGCAAATAAATCACAGATAGAAAGTCCGCGAGGACTTTCGTAAGTAGGCTAAAACCAGCAATTAATTATACACGGTGTTACCTGCTGGCTTTTAACTTTTCAGTTATAATGTCAAATATTTTTTCTTCATTCCCTTTCCTAAAATACCAAGTTGCATTAAAAATTGTTTCTTTCAATCCACTTTCGTTATATTTCATTTTGGATAATGGCAAATGAGCTAAAATTAACTCGCTGATGTCAAAATTCACAAATGGTGAATCAGATGCTTGATTCCGAATTTTGTAGACCAAAGACTTGACTTCGGAAGTCGTGCTGTTTTTATAATATTCTTTATTATCGAATTTTGTAAAGTTGTAGTTCATTTTATTTTTTCTTTTCCGAATTCGTTATTAAAATCACGAACTCTTTTTTCGGGATATTCATATTCTGCGTTCATCAGTAAATCTCTCCAATCAGTTCGTGTTAATTCAATCATTTTTTTCAGATGAACAATGTCCTTATTTCCTGCAAATATTAATGCTCGAATTATTCTTTGACTTCTAAAATCCTTGTTGGAAATTATTAATTCTTGGATACTTCTTTTAGCTTCTCCAGAGTTATTCCCATAATCAGATTCAAGTCTATTTTTTATGTCAGTTGGATATAAATTCAGATTTATTATCTTTTGGTCAATATCAGATTCGCATTGTAAGTCAGTATTTATAATCTCGATTATTTTTCCGAAACCAATAGTGCGACTTCCTTCGCAAAATTTGAATTCCATATTTTCATATAATCGTTTTGTAAAGTATTCAGTTCCTAAAATTGCAATTTCTGCTTTTACTTTTTCTCCAGGTTCAACTTTTTCTTTTCCAATATAAGTCTGGTTTCCTGAAGTTAAATATTCTGGGTAATTGTCAAATTCAATATGTGGTCGATAACCAGAACTTGCGTATCCTTTTCGTCCACCTTGTTCAGTAGATAAAAATTCTAATTCAGATATGAAGTCTATTTGTTTCACGATGGTTTGTTCAGCTTGCAGGTAACGTTTATGTGTAAGAATAGTTGCGTGGCAAGCATCTAAAATAGTAAACATTTACCGAGCCTGTGGAAAATCCGCAGGATTTTCCAAGTAGGCGNNCATCTAAAATAGTAAACATTTACCGAGCCTGTGGAAAATCCGCAGGATTTTCCAAGTAGGCGAGAACCAAGCAATTATTTTTACACGGTGTTGGCAACAGTTTTTATTTTTCTTTTATCAATTCGTTCGGGTCAAATCCGTACATAAATTTATTTAATTGTCCATTTGAACTTGCCAATTCCACAATGTCCATTAATTCCTCAATGTATGTGCAAACCCTTTCTCGGTCTTCCGTATCTAATTCCAGATAAACATTCGCAAATCTTGAAAGTCCAATTCCGATTTTTTCTTGATAGTTTTTGTCAGTTGGTTTTTCCGATTCCGCAACAGTTTTAAAATCCGTTGCGATTTGGTTTATTTTTTCCGTAAAAATTGGTCGCATTTTTTCGTCCGCAATTCCAGGATAAAAATTTTCTTCTACGAACTTTTTCTTTGCAATAAATTCCGCAAACTTTTCATTCGCATTTTCAGGTGTTTTCATTTCAGTCGCATTTTGTCCGCAAGCAGATAATGTCAAAAAAATTATAAAAATTTGAATGTATTTCGTCATTTCTCAAATTGTTGCCAACGGTTTGCGCATAACGAAAGTGGCGACTTAAAATGCGCAATTTTTTCGGTTAAGGTTTTACGTTTATAAAAATACGCAAAACTCCCGTTTCAGCCTCAAATCTCGCCATTTTTGTTATGCGCTGTTAGGCACTGGCTTTTCTTTACTCTTTAATAATCACCGAAATTCCCATTCCATGAATCGAAAATTCGGGATATTCATTTAAGTCCGCATTTGGAATATACTCTTCGTAATACTCTTTGTCGAGTAAATGAAATTTTTCAATGCCATATCTTCTTGTGGTTTTGCCAAATTGGTCGAGAAACGCTCCGATTTGTTTTTCAAGCCACGAGTTCATTAGAAATTCATTAAGTTTTTTATAGCTGATATTTTCCTGTCCAAATTGAGATTCATAGTCTTTCGAGAGTTTAGTTGTCAAGTCCTTGTAAAATATTGGCGGTCTGGGAAAATATAGTGAGCGTAAATTCTCGGTGTCAAAGTCTTCTTGAATTATGGGAAGGCATTCATTAATCTTGTTTAGGACTGTCGCTAATAAAATAGGTTTTTTATTGAATGCACTTATTTGAATTGAATTGTCCCGCTCGTACTCTGTCACTCCAATTTTGAGGTCTAAAGTGTCTTGTCCAATTGTCCAACAGTAGGTGTATGATTTTGAATAGAATCCAACTTCGTAGGACTTGTTGAGTTCATTTTCAATTTTGACCAAAACTGTGTCTTGAGAACTTTCGGAAGTCGAAGAGTCTGTTTTCTCTTTCTTCTGTTCCGAATTGTTACAAGACAATAAAGTCAGAATGATTATGAATGGAAGTATCGGTTTCATTTTTTAGCTTGTGCCTAACGGTCTTGTATATGAAAAGTAGCGGATTTTATACACTAACATTTCGGATTATAACTGACCTTTAATTTATTCATTTTGTTTTGATTAAGCGATTAAACCGCTATTTTTTATATACGTTGTTGTAGCAAGTACTTTTACTTTTCAAGTTCCGCTACTTTTTTTCTTATATCTTCTCGCAGAATAAATTCCGCTGTTTTTTTATTCACAAGTTTGTCATTCGAACTGCTCTGTGTTTGATACCAATACCAAGTTTCTTGTAAAACAATGATGTTTTTAGGTAAGGCCTCATAAACTTTTCTTTTTCCTAAACTACCAGAGATTTTAAATTTATCTTGTTTGTAAGTCCGAGTGTTTCGTTGTTCTTTTTTGATAAAAGCAAAATGTCCAGTATTGAAAACAATTCCTAAATCATTTTCACGATTGTAAACGTCAAGTATTATTTGTCCTCCATCTTCTAATTCGTAAAGGATATATTGCTTGGTTTTGAATCCAAGTTTTTCCAATTCGTCAATAATGATTGGAACTGCTTCGTGTCTTCGCAACCAATCCGTCGTGGTCGATTTTGTTCCACCAGATTGATAATATTCATAGTAATTTTCCGAGTTGATTTTTGGATTTGGCTTTTCGTCAGTTTGCGCTTTACAATTCGTAAAGGTCAGAATTAAAATTCCGAAAACTATGGTTTTAATATATGTTCTGTTCATTTCGCGTATTTGCTACAAC
>NZ_JALKAU010000009.1:0-216 GCF_023015735.1 Gelidibacter sp. F63206 | reverse complement strand
GTAATAACACGATCAACGTTGTCCAACTTATTGTCATTGAAGATGTGACCAATCCAACGGCTTCCAATCCCGCGACCATAACTGTAGAATGTGCCAGTGAGGTGCCAGCTCCAGATATTAACGTGGTCACCGATGAAGCGGACAACTGTCTCGGAACAGTTACCGTGGCCCACGTATCTGATGTTTCCGATGGGAACTTCAATCCCGAGACCATTA
>NZ_JALKAU010000089.1:0-17969 GCF_023015735.1 Gelidibacter sp. F63206 | reverse complement strand
TGTACGTCCCTGATATAGGTTGACCACTTAAAGCGTGGAAAACTATGAAAGCAAATGTACGGAGTATCCGCAAGCAGCGTAAATACTCAATTGAATTTAAGAAAAAGATTGTTGCAGATTTTGAAAGTGGTAAGTATAGTGTGCCTCAATTAGAGAAGCTGCATGGTGTTGGGAATTCTACAATCTATAGTTGGATTTATAAATTCTCTACCTTTAACGAACAAGGATTTAGAATTATAGAGATGAAGGACAGCAGCAACAAAAGGATGAAAGAACTCGAAGCCCGTGTAAAGGAGCTTGAGAGAACTGTAGGCCGCAAGCAGATAATGATTGATTATCTAGAAAAGATGATGGAGATTGCCAAGGATGAACTTGACATCGATATCAAAAAAAACTTCGGCACCCCACAATCAACTGGTTCCGGGAGAACAAACAAAAAATGAGTTTTTCCCTGAACAGTCTCTATAAAGAGGTCGGTCTGAGCAAACAGGCCGTTGCCCAGTACGGCACTAGGCAAAAGATCTTTGATAGCAAAACAGCACAGCTGGTCCTTGAAGCAGACGAACTGCGGGAGGACCATCCAGGTTGTGGGGTTGAGAAAATGTACTATACACTTAAACCCAACTTTATGGGAAGGGATCGGTTTATAGAACTTATGATGGAACTTGGGTATCGTTTGAAGCGTAAAAAGAACTATAGAAGAACAACTATCGCTTCAAAGATCTATTATCCCAACCTTATAAAAGGAATGAAAATTGACCGTCCATCAATGGTATGGCAGTCTGATATTACCTATATACCCATTGGGGACAGACACTATTACGCTGTTTTTATAATAGATGTCTATACCAAGAAGATTGTAGGCTATAAGGTCTCTGAAAACATGAGAGCACAGGCGAATATGGATGCCTTAAAGATGGCGTTGAACGAAAACGAGGCTCCTTTGTTCCATCACAGTGACAGAGGAAGTCAATATACCTATAAAGAGTACATCAGCCTTCTAAAGGACAATGGGAGTCAAATAAGTATGGCACTCAACGCACAGGATAATGCTTTTGCTGAGCGTATCAACAGAACCATAAAAGAGGAATATTTGAATCATTGGAAACCTAAGGACTTCGGTCAATTAAAAAGAATGACAGCAAAAGCAGTAAGGAATTATAACAGTAAAAGATTACATAATAATAACGACAGAATGAGTCCTGAAAGGTTCATAAAACAATTTTCTGTTTTGAGGCATCAAGAAAGGAAATTGATGACTATTTTTAACAATGAAAATTAATTAAAAACGGTCAACTCTAATCAGGGAAGTTCAGTTTTTAACTTGTTTCTATTGTCAATAAAAGAAAATTATAAATATAAAGACTAAGATTTAATGAAAGTGCCTCTTTTAATGGTCTCTATTCTATACTCTTTTTTCTTTCATCTAATTAGCGGATGAGGAGTATTTTAAGTCGTGGCTTTAGAAAAAGAAAATAAAAAATAGAGAAAAGAATAAAGAGCCAAGATCAAAGACAAAAAATTTTGCAAGAGCTGCAGTTAAAGAAGTTTAACGTATCTTAAAAAGATCACGAATTTATATAAACTAATAACAGCAATTGTTCTAATGACAATTATCACAGTCATGAGCATCACCAAAAGCCTTTTTCTTTCTTGACTTTTTCCAAAAGAATTTTTTGACTAAGAAACTTAGTGCAAGTCCGAGGGCTAAAAAAGCTAATATGTTTTGAATGATATCGTTCATTTTATTCAGTATTCAGTTGCAGTTTTCAGTCGCAGTCATCGGTCTTCTGTCATCGGTCTTCTGTCATCGGTCTTCTGTCACCCGTCCTTAAATTACTTCAAAACCTGAAACGCAATCAATGCTATAATATACGCAAAAGCGCTCATTATTACAAGCTGTAAGATGGGCCATTTCCACGAATTGGTTTCACGTTGTACAATGGCCAAGGTACTCATACACTGCATGGCAAAGGCGTAAAATAACAACAAAGATATTCCTGAAGCGAAATTAAACAACGGTCCTCCCAAAATGGGATTTACTTCTCCAGCCATCCTGTTTTTAATGGTTTCTTCGTCATCACTTCCAACGCTGTATATGGTCGCTAAGGTGCCTACAAAAACTTCGCGGGCAGCGAAAGAGCTGACCAGTGCAATGCCTATTTTCCAATCGTATCCCAAAGGTCTGATGGCAGATTCAATGGCGTGTCCTGTAATGCCAAGAAACGAATGCTCCAGTTTTTGGGACGCCACATGTTGCTGCAATTCATCGTCGGTGAGGTTTTGATTTGCGTATTCTGCAGTGACAATTTCTTCAGCTTTATTAAAATCATCTCCTGGACCATAAGAGGCCAAAAACCAAAGAATGATGGAAATTGCCAAGATGATTTTTCCAGCACCAAAAACGAAAGCTTTGGTTTTTTCAACCACGGTCAATGCAACGTTCTTTAACAATGGCAACTTGTAATTTGGCATTTCAACCACAAAAAAAGTCTTACTCCTAATTTTAAGGATTTTGTTTAAGATCATTGCTGATCCTAAGGCAGCACCAAATCCGATAAGATATAAGAGCATTAAAGTCATGGCCTGATAGCCTAAACCAAAGAATCGTTTATCGGGAATAACTAAAGAGATGATAATGAGATATACTGGCAATCTTGCCGAACAGGTGGTGAATGGCGTCACTAAAATGGTGATGAGTCGTTCTTTCCAACTTTCAATATTTCGAGTGGCCATAATTGCGGGAATGGCACAAGCCGTCCCAGAAATTAGAGGGACTACACTTTTTCCACTCAATCCAAAGCGCCGCATGCCTCGATCCATTAAAAAAACCACGCGACTCATATAACCGCTTTCTTCGAGTATTGAAATAAAGAGGAACAAGAAGGCAATCTGCGGTATGAAAATAACAATCCCACCCAATCCAGGAATGATGCCTTCTGCCAATAAATTAGTAAAAGTACCTGCGGGCAGTGCGTTTTTTGTCCATTCGCTCAATGACGCAAATGTGGAATCGATAAAATCCATTGGCACACTGGACCAGTCATAAATGGCTTGAAAAATAGTCAATAAGATGAAAAAGAAAATCACATAGCCCCAGACTTTATGGGTTAAAATAAGGTCCAATTTAATCCGGAGGTCTTTGGCCGTGCTTAAATCTATGATTTGACCTTTTTTAAGCGTTTCGTTAATAAACTGATAGCGCTTAATGGTTTCCTTTTGCTGAAGACGTTTGAGCTCGGACTTGGATTTCGTCTTAAAATCGGCAACAGGATCAATTTCATTACGGTCCGTCTTACCAAAATTAACGTCTTGGGTAATGACCAGCCATAGCTTATATAATAACTGGTCAGGAAATGCCTTGCGCAAGCCATCAAAATAGTCCTTGTCAATTTCCGAAGCATTCATACACGGAGCAGTTGACAGTTCTCTATAATTGGAAATCAATTCCTTTAATTCGTCAATGCCGTAGTTTTTTCTGGTACTTACCAAGGCAATCTTAGTGTTCAACTGTTTTTCTAAATACGGAATATCCAGAGAAATACCTTTATACCGCATTCTATCCGCCATATTGATGACCAGAATACTCGGGATTTCTAAGTCTTTGATTTGTGTGAAAAGGAGTAGGTTTCTTTTCAGGTTCTCAACATCGCTCACAACTACGGCAACATCAGGAAAATCCTTATCGTTTTTGTTGAGAAGTAATTCAATGACCACGTTTTCATCCAATGAAGACGCATTCAAGCTATAAGTTCCTGGTAAATCGATGATATGCGCTTTCACACCGCGAGATAATTTGCAGATGCCTTCTTTCTTTTCAACGGTAATACCGGGATAGTTGCCGACCTTTTGGTTCAAGCCGGTAAGCGCGTTAAAAACTGACGTTTTACCTGTGTTTGGATTTCCTATTAGTGCAACATTGATCTGTTTACTCATTAGAGAATATCGATTAAGATGTGGCTTGCCGTCTCCTTTCTGATGGCCAAATGAGTGCCATTGATGTTGAGGTACATCGGATCAGAAAAATAGGCCACTTGAACAAGCTCTACAAAATTGCCGGGTAAACAGCCCATTTCCAGTAGTTTCAATGGGATATAAATGGATGAAACATCAGTAATAATACCGCGTTGCCCTTTTTTTAGATGTGCGACTGTTGCCTGCAAGCTTATTTAGATTGATTTTAAAGAAGCAAAAGTAAACGAAAAAAATTTATTGTTTGTTATTTGGGGGGAGAAAGTTGAGAATTAGTAGTGGGGTAGAGGGTAGAGGGTAGAGGGTAGTGGGGTAGTGGGTAGTGGGTAGTGGGGTAGTGGGTAGTGGGTAGAGTTGAGAGGGTAGCTTGAGGGATTTGAGTAGGTTTTGAGATTAGCGATTAACGACCCGCCCGAACGTGCCATTTCGGTACGGGGGGTGAAGAATTTTGATTTTTGAATAACGGCCAACTCTAATCAGGGACATTCAATCAGTTCATTAATAGGAGAGTACTAAAGAAGTAAATCAATTTAGAAAATTCGGTACTTTTTAAGACTTCTGCGAAAATCAGCGACATCCGCGGGAAAAAATTATCTCAACTTCAACATTCGATACTCAATATTCGTAAGCTGGTAATGCCTTCGTACTCGTAAGTTTCAATTTCAATTTCAACTTCAGTTTCAATTTTGGTTCCTAAATACCTTAACGAATCCTTTTAGAAAACTCGGTACTTTTTAAGACTTCTGCGAAAATCAGCGACATCCGCGGGAAAAAATTTCGATACTCAATATTCGTAAGCTGGTAATGCCTTCGTACTCGTAAGTTTCAATTTCAATTTCAACTTCAGTTTCAATTTTGGTTCCTAAATACCGTAACCAATCCTTTTAGAAAACTCGGTACTTTTTAAGACTTCTGCGAAAATCAGCGACATCCGCGGGAAAAAATCGACTCAACTTAAACATTCAATAGTCAACATTCGTAATCTGGTAAACCTTCGTACTCGTAAGTTTCAATTTCAATTTCAATTTCAACTTCAGTTTCAATTTTGGTTCCTTAAATTCCCACTCCGAAATCAACAATCAACAATCAACAATCAACAATCAACAATCAACAATCAACAATCTCAAATCAACAATCTCCAATCAACAATCCTTCTACCCTTCGTTCTTTAGTATTTTAATGTCGTCCAATAATTTTTCAATATCGTCAGGCTCGGTGCCATCGTAATAGCCACGAATTTGTCGTTTTTTGTCAATGAGCATGAAGTTTTCGGTGTGGATCATATCATATTCATCGCCATTACCGTCTGTTTTGACTGCCAAATAGCTTTTTCTTGCCAGCTCGTAAATCTGTTTTTTATCACCTGTAACCAAATTCCATTTTTTGTCGATAACCCCTTTTTCAATGGCATAACGCTTTAATTGATCTACATCGTCAATTTCTGGCGTAACCGAATAGGAGAGTAGCATGATTTCCTCATCCGCTAAGGTTGCTTTTTGGATTTGAGCCATATGATCGGTCATGATCGGGCAAATGGTTTGACAGGTTGTAAAGAAGAAATCTGCCACATAAATTTTGTTTTCGTAATCTTTTTGGGTAATGGTATCGCCGTTTTGATTGACCAAGCTGAAATCGGCAATTTTATGATATTTACTTTGGTATTGCAAGGTGCTATCCACCATTTCAAAATTGACCATAGTGGGTTGATAGACAGGAAGTACTTTGTCAGGAGAAAGGACGTTGTACATGATTGTGACAATGATTGCGGATAAAAAGAACATAAAGATGGCAAAAAACTTATATTCTCTAAAGAAAGATAGCATTTTTAATGGTTTTGAAAATGTTGTATGAGATATGTTTGCAAAAATACAACAGATAAGAATCAAAAAGGGTATTTTTAATCTTAAAATTACGTTTCATGAACCACCACTACCTCCTTCTTCTTTTATTCTTTCCCTGTCTCTCAATTGCTCAAGATTACCACACTAGCGATATAAGCGTTTCTGAAGCCCAATCAGCCTTACATCGCATGCAATTCCGCCCCAACGCCAATACAGGAAATTACGATGTGAAATATCACCGATTGGAACTTGAGGTGGATCCGTCGGTGGCGTTCATAAGTGGTGATGTGACCACCTATTTTGAAGCGAAATCCAATTTAGACCAAGTTGTATTTGATTTGGCAGCCAATATGACGGTGTCTCAGGTTTTACAACGTGGAAATCCGCTGGGTTTTACTCAGAACAGCAATGATGAAGTAGTTATTACGCTTTCGGAAGAACAAAGTCTTGGTGTCTTGGATTCCTTGACCATTAGCTATTCAGGAAATCCCGTAAGTTCAGGTTTTGGCTCCTTTGAAGTCAATACCCATGCTGGGAAACCCGTATTATGGACGCTTTCCGAACCCTATGGTGCCAAAGGTTGGTGGCCATGTAAGCAAGATCTGATTGATAAAATTGATAGTATCGATGTGCATATTACCACGCCATTGACCAATCCTGATGGGGATAGCTACGTGGCCGTTTCTAATGGCTTGGAACAATCGCAAATAATCAATACTAGCAGTAAAACAACCCATTTTAAGCATAATTATCCTATCCCGGCCTATTTGGTAGCCATTGCAGTCACCAATTATGCGGTGTATTCTGATACGGTTTCAAATAATGGAAGACCATTTGAAATTGTCAATTACGTCTATCCGGAAAACTTAGCAACTATACAGGCGCAAACTCCGGTCACGGTGGACATTATGAACCTTTACAGTACGCTTTTTGGCGAATATCCCTATGCCGATGAAAAATATGGTCATGCCCAATTTGGATGGAGCGGTGGGATGGAGCATACGACCGTGTCCTTTATGGGAAGTTTTGGACGTAACTTAATCGCTCACGAACTAGGTCATCATTGGTTTGGAAATAAAGTGACCTGCGGCAGTTGGAAAGATATTTGGCTCAATGAAGGATTTGCTACCTATATGTCCGGGCTCGTCATTGAAAATTTAGATGGCGAGGCATCATTTAAAAACTGGAAACAGCAGATGCTCAACTCAATTACCTCTGCTCCTGATGGTGCAGTCTTTTTGAAGGATTCTGACACCCTGAGTGTCAATCGTATTTTTAATCAGCGTCTGTCCTATAATAAAGGTGCGATGCTGTTGCATATGCTCAGAAAAAAACTGGGTGATACGCATTTCTTCCAAGGCTTGAGGAATTATTTAAACCATCCAGGTCACGCTTTCGGATACGCAAAATCAGAAGATTTTATTGCTATTATGGAACAAACAAGTAGTGTGGATCTATCAGGTTTTTTCAATGATTGGCTTTACGGTGAAGGCTATCCGAGTTTTAACCTAGAATGGTCACAGGCCACGCCTACCGAAATAAGATTAACTTTAGAGCAGCTACAAAGTGATGCGTCCGTATCTTTTTTTGAAGTTGGCCTGCCCGTACGATTGGTAGGCACCGAGGGTGAAATTCTCGATCTGATTTTGGATCATACTATCAATGGAGAACTTTTCATTAAAACGGTTAATTTCGTAGTGGCAGAAGTACTGATCAATCCTGAATTTGATATTATTTCAAAAAACAATACCGTGGTTCTGAGTACAGACGAATCCATTTTAAATATGGACATAGTGTTCTACCCCAATCCGGTTTCGGAACGGTTGACCATAAAAAAACCGGACTTTCTATCCATTGATGAGGTCCGTATTTATAACGCTCTGGGTCAACTTATGAGCACTTCGGTTGGAAATTTAACTATTGATGTCTCTATGCTTTCTTCTGGCCTATTTTTTGTGGAACTCCGAACCAACAAGGGCAGGATTAATAAATCGCTGTTAAAAAACTAGCTATTAGAATCGTATTAGTTTTCTAAATGCGGTTAAAAGACTACTTTTGTGCCTTATAATTTTTTTTGAAAAGAAATCAATGGAGTTTGTAATTAAAATTTCTCAATTTTTATTGAGTTTGTCCCTGCTTATCGTATTGCACGAACTTGGGCATTTTATACCAGCAAGATTATTCAAGACACGCGTAGAAAAATTCTATTTGTTTTTTGATATCAAATACAGTTTGTTTAAGAAAAAAATAGGCGATACCGTCTATGGAATTGGTTGGTTGCCCCTTGGAGGCTATGTTAAGATAGCGGGAATGATAGATGAAAGTATGGATAAGGAACAAATGGCATTGCCGCCGCAACCTTGGGAGTTCCGTTCAAAACCAGCGTGGCAACGACTAATAATTATGTTGGGCGGGGTGACCGTCAACGTGATTTTGGCCGTATTTATTTATATTGGAACCAGCTATTATTATGGTGATCAGATCCTTCCCAATGAAAATATTCCGGATGGGGTTCTTATTGAAAGTACGGTGCTTAACGATCTAGGCATCAAAACTGGTGATAAGATTATTGCTGTTGACGATTTTGTCATTGAAGATTTCATGCAAATTTTTGAACATATTCTCTTTGGAAAGCAAGTGACTATTGAGCGTGATGGTGTACAATCTAAAATAGAATTGCCACAAGATTTTCTATCCCAAATCAGTGATGCCAAAGAGAAGAGATTCGTCAGTTTAAGAATGCCTTTTATTATTAATGAAGTTCCGGACAGCTCTTTTAACAAATCGGCCGGACTTAGAAAAGGTGATATCATCATCGCATTGGATGATACCAAAACCAAATATGCCGACCAGCTCCTACCAGCTTTAAATGATTTTAAGGGGCAAAATGTTAATGCGACCATTTTAAGGGATCACAGCACCTTTGAGACCCCACTAACGGTTAGTGATGAAGGTAAATTAGGTTTGGTTTACGCTACGGGAGCCACGCCAGAAACCTTGGGTTCTTTAGGGTATTACGATTTTGAAACCAAGAAATATAGCTTTTTGGAAGCTATTCCGGTAGGCGTAGTCAAAACCAAGGACAAGATTCTGTCTTATATCAAACAGTTTAAAGCCATTTTTACACCAAGTACAGGTGCTTATAAAGAAGTAGGAGGGTTTAAGGCTATTTATGATGTGTTCCCGAGTGTTTGGAGTTGGGAATATTTTTGGGGTATTACAGCCTTTCTTTCCATCATGTTGGCGGTACTGAATTTGTTGCCAATTCCAGCATTGGATGGAGGCCATGTGATGTTTTTATTGTACGAAATTGTTTCAGGACGCAAACCAAGTGAAAAGTTTTTAGAGCGTGCTCAGGTGATTGGATTCATGATTCTCATCATGTTAGTATTGTTTGCCAATGGCAATGATATTTTTAAAGCATTGACTGAATAAAAATTTTTCAAAATTGTTTTGCTCAAGTTAAAAATAGCAATATATTTGCATCCTCAAAATAGGGTATTAAACCTTATGCTTTAGCGCACCATAAGTGCTTCGGGAATCGTTCTTAAAAACAGTAGCAATATTCTGAATTATCAGAATGGATTAAAAATATATAAATTAACCTTCCTCTTTAGCTCAGTTGGTTAGAGCATCTGACTGTTAATCAGAGGGTCCTTGGTT
Organism: Gelidibacter sp. F63206; assembly: GCF_023015735.1. Taxonomy (NCBI): domain Bacteria; kingdom Pseudomonadati; phylum Bacteroidota; class Flavobacteriia; order Flavobacteriales; family Flavobacteriaceae; genus Gelidibacter; species Gelidibacter sp. F63206. Next base: position 8,493 of record NZ_JALKAU010000089.1, on the reverse strand, counting down.
CGAGCCCAAGAAGAGGAGCGCAGTGAGACAAAGCCATTCAAGAAATTGAATGGCTTTTGTTTTTTCATCAGTACAACATCTGTACAACAATTCATCTGTCTTTCGTTTTCATTTATTCTTATCTTTAATGTGTGGAAAGATTAGGAGAAATATTCGCAAGTTGGCTATATCAAAGCAGAAGGGAGCTGAAACTATTATGGTTAAAGCACGGCGGTTTGACCACAAACAGGCTTTCTATCTTCGTTATCGTAATTTTAGGCATAGTACCGTTGACCCTTTATTTTTTAATTTCCGGCAACAGCTATTCCTTAGTGCAAATTATAGCGAGCTATATTTTCGTTTCGTTATTGTTCAGTTTGTCCATTTTGCTTGTAATTACTTGGTTCAAGTCCGAGGAATTGTTCAAAAATAATGTCCAGGGATTTTCTTTTTTGCCATTGTCCCCGTCAAGAATCGATACTATCTTTTTTGGTTTTGACAGTAATGATGTCGAGAACTTACTTCGACTTATTAATGGACTCCCAGCCGAACAGAAAATCGTCATCAGGGAAACCCCAAAGAACAAACAATCAGGAAACATCAGGTTTCTATTTACACTTTTGGATCTCATTGTCCGTGGAGGCATCTTTAGAATGGACACGAAACCCAAGGAGGCATTGAACATGCTTATCTCCGAACGTTTTACCTTTCAGAATGCCGAAATAAACCCAAGCACACTTCCCTCAAGTTATTCCAAATGGTGTTCCGCTACCCATGAAGGCCATTATGACGACGTGAGAAAGGACGTCTCAAAAGCATTGGGCATCTCATAATTTTTATGCTTCTCCAATTTTTATAAGGAAAACTTAGAGCAATTCTAAAGCAATCGTTATTTCCCTATTGTTTTTACTGCATATACCGTCATATGTTTGTCCTGTACAATCAAAGTAAAAGGCCTTTTACTTATTATTAATTCTTAAACATCAAGATTATGAATGAGCAAGAAAACGTTGTGGATTTGTTGCAGGATATCAAAGGTCTGCTTTCCCACACAAAAAAGGTATACAACATTGATGACCTGGTAAAATACACAGGGCTGTCCAAAAGCAAGATCTACAAACTCTCACAGTTAAAATTGATCCCGACGGGAAACAACAGGCACATCCGCCAACTATTTTTCAACAAGGAAGAAATCGATGCCTGGCTTCTGGGAGAGCCCAACCTATCCGACGAATTTTTAGAACGGCAGTTCAATGAACAGTTGTTGACCAATAAAAAACGTGGATCATGAAAGAGCCAACCTATATCCGCGTAGGCACGACGTATTATAAATTGGTGCAAATCCCAACCATTGCGGGAAAACTGAATGAAATAATTGTGCCCTGGACGCTTGAGGCACTTCGGCAGGACTACGGAAAGAGCTTCATTGGAAGGATCAAGAAGTATGACGGTTTTACCTGTGTTCCCAACCATTTGGACTTTGAACAGGAATGGCACGGTTTCTATAATACCTATGCACCATTGCCCCACAAACTTCAGAAGGGTGAGTTCCCCTATACCCTACAGCTGATGGAACATATTTTTGGTGAGCAGATCAACCTGGGCATGGATTATATACAATTATTGTTCAAGAGACCAATTCAGATACTCCCCATATTATGTTTAGTGTCCAAGGAAAGGTCCACGGGCAAGACCACTTTTCTCAAATGGCTGAAAATGGTTTTTGATGGAAATCTGACCTATCTGACCAACGATAGTTTCAATAGCCAATTCAACTCGGATTGGGCCAACAAGCTCTTGATCTGTATTGACGAGGTTCTATTCAACAAAGAGGAATTGACTGAACGGATAAAGAACCTGAGTACGACCAACGTCAATAAGATTGAAGCCAAGGGAAAGGACAAAAGGGAGATAGAGTTCTTCGGAAAGTTCATTCTGTGCAGCAACAACGAGGACAACTTCATAAAGATTGATAACAACGAGACCCGCTTTTGGGTGTTGAAGATCCCTTCCCTGAAAAAGGAAGAAACGCAATTTCTGAAATATCTGGAAGCGGAGATACCTGCACTGCTTCACCATCTGCAACATCGAAAACTGACCAGTCCACAGATGACCCGCATGTGGTTCTCAGCCTCCCAGATCAGGACCAAAGCTTTGGTGAATTTGATGTCTAACAATAGAAACCGAGTGGAAAAGGAACTGGCGAGCATTGTTCTTAATGCCATGGAGACGTTGGAGGAAGAAGAGATGAAATTATGCCCCTTGGATGCCCTTCACCTCCTGAACCGAACGCGGGTCAAAACCGACCTTACCCAATTGAGACAAATATTTAAAAAAGACTGGAACCTGACCAATCAAGAGAATTCTATGGCCTATAAAAAATTGATGATTTGGCAGGAAGGTGGAATGGGGTTTACCGATGCAAAGGGAAGGTACTATACGATAGAAAAGGATTTCTTATTAAAACACTTTGGAGAGGATTAGGAAAATGATGCAGCGATTCGATGATAAAGGAACCCAATGATTATAAGTGATAAGGGTAATTTTCATCATTTTCAATATAATTTGCTGATGAAAGGAAAAACACACTTCAAGTTAAGGTATATTTTGATGAAACGATGACAGATAGTATTTAAGACCAGTAAAGATAAGGGATTAGACTGTCATCGTTTTATCATCATTCTGTCATCAAAAAAAATAATGATGACAGGACTAAGATCTGAAAAACCTAAAACAGACTGGCTGATGAAAAGAAAAATAAACTGTGAAAGCGCCCGAGCTTTTCCCATCGAAAGAGCGCTGGCAAAACTCGGGCACTTTCCCGTAAAAACAGCGGAAAAAGAAGCTTGGTTTCTGAGTCCTTTCAGGTCAGAAACCCAAGCCTCTTTTAAAGTCTCCAAGACCATGAACCGATGGTACGACCATGGTGAAGGGGTGGGAGGCAATGTGATCGATCTGGTGTGTAGGATTTTGAAATGTTCTGTGAAGGAAGCTCTGGCGTATTTGAATCAAGATTGGCCTTCTTTTTCTTTTCAACAGCAGCAACATTTCAACACGAATGACATTGGGATAACCATCACTAAAATTCAGAACATCGAACATCAGGCATTGATTCAATATTTGAACCTGAGAGGGATTCCATTGCACATTGCCGATACCTACTGTCATGAAGTTTGGTACACTTTTAAGAACAAGCAATTTTTTGCTATTGGTTTACAGAATAACAAAAACGGATGGGAATTGCGCAATAGGATCTTTAAGAATAGCAGCAGCCCTAAATCCTATTCCCATCTCCAAAGAAACAGCAAACAGCTGATCATCTTGGAAGGGATGTTTGATTTATTATCGTTGGCCGTTTTGACTGGGCCTTTAATAGAAGTTTCAGATGTCATGGTTTTAAACTCCATTGCATTTATAGACAATGTTGAAACACATATTTCAGATTATGAAATGGTCGATCTCTATTTGGATAATGATTCGACTGGAAAAAATGCAACACTTTATTTGAAAAAGAAATATAGTCATATAAATGATCAAAGTGATGCCTATAAAAACCACAAGGATTTAAACGATTTTTTATGCCATGAGAGAAAAGAATGAAATTGAACGAAACAATGAACAGCAGCAATATCTAAAGATTCCTGCCCATTTACTCAAACATTCTGAAAGTGTGGAATTGGATCTGGAAATGGATGCCAATGGAATGGGAATTATCCTGGGTAGGAATTCGAGATGTGTGTCTGTGGCCACATTCTCGTTTGCTCCCGAAGGTCGCAAAGAAAAAAAACGAGTGTTTAAGGGGAAAAGTGATCTGGTCAAGTTCAGATGTTCCATTTACGAAAAGAAGATCTTGAACATTAAGGCAGCAGCCTCAGGATTGAGCCTAAGCGAATATATCCGACGTGCCGTATTCGATAAGGACATTACCGAACGGTTTAGCGAGGAGCACATTGAACTTTATAAAATGATGATCAAATACCACAATAATTTTAAAGCCATCGGGAACATGTACAGAAAGCGAAATCCCAAACTGACCGAATCGGTATATGCCCTGGCCAATGAAATCAAGGCACATCTTAAAAAGTTTCAATTATGATAGGAAAAGGTAAAAGCATATCACACACGAGAGCATCGATGGCCTATGGATGGAACCAGGAAAAGGATGCCGAAATTGTGCTCAAGGAATTTTTGCATGGTGATTCCCCAGCAGAAATTACCAAAGAATTCAGAATGCTTCAGGACCTGAATTATAACTGTAACAAGAACACCCTGTCCTTTATCCTCAGCCCAACGATAGAGGACGGCAGGAAATTGGATAAAGACAAGCTGCAGACCATTACCAAACGGTTCATTCACGAAATGAAACTCGGCGAGCGTCAGGCCATCGCTTTTGTGCATAGGGACAAAGAGCATAAGCACATCCATTTATATGTCAACCGGATTGATTTTAGGGGAGTGGCCTACAATGATAGTTTTATAGGTAAACGGAGTCAGTTGGCAGCAGAAAAAGTGGCAGAACATATGGGATTGACCACCGTTAAACAAGTACAGTTTGAAAAAGAATTCAATCTGAAGGAATTGCGAACAGAGATCAAGCGCAGACATGACTTGACCATGAAACATTTAAAACCGAAATCATTTGATGCCTATATCAAGGCCATGGAGACCAATGGCGTCAAGGTCATCCCAACCATAAATAAACAAAACAATCTACAAGGGTTCCGCTTTGAATTTGATGGACATAATCTAAAGGGCAGTGAAGTGCACCGCAATATGTCCATTGGAAATATTGGTAAACAAATGGGTAGTCTTGAAGGCATCAAGAGTTTAAAAAACAGTACCGTTGGGGTAACGTTGGCAGGAAATACAGTAGGCTTGGCACCAAAATTAGCTTTAAAACTGACTAAGTTCATTATCAAAAAAACAATTCAACATGGACTCTCTTATTAAATAAAACGATCATGACAAAACTTGAAGAATTTACCGCGCTTTTGGTCAATGAGACCACCGATTTTAAAAACACTTTGGAAAAGTTGGAGGAACTAACTGAGCAGTTAAGGGAGGTAAAAGTCAAGATGGATCTAACGGAATATAAAACGCTTATCCAGTCCCATCAAGAGCAAGTGATCTCCAACATTAAAGCGATGGAGCGTTTTAGAAATCATTTTGACACTACAATAAAGCAGGCCAAAATTTATCCGAATTGGGCGGTGATAGTGTTTATTGTGAGTTTGGTAATGGGATTGGGAGCTGTGATTTTTATACTAATGGGTTATTTTAGATGATGGATTTGTTTTTAGAAGTAGAACTTGAGGTTTTGGTTTTTTTATCTGGATTTTTTGCCACAATACTTTGTTAGCCACTGGCTTTTCTCTTACTAAAATTCAAGTTCTATTCCGAATTCACTCGCCTTATAAGATAGAGTTTTTATTCGTTCGAGATACTTTTCTTCAATTCCCATTTTATTTATTCCGTTTACCGCATTGTAGAACATTTTTCCTATTGCCATATAATAGTTTTCATCCCAATATCCAAAATCTTCAATAATTTCTAAACAACAACTTACATAATGTAATTCCAATTCGATATTTAATTCTGTAATATTCATTTTGCGAACTGTGCGAATTATTTTTCGTGCCTCAATTTCACGTAAATTCATATTCCTTCCATTTGGATAAATATATTTTTCAATTTCTTTTTTATATTTTTCTGTAAGCTTTTCAATATCGCCTGTTGTGAATATATCTAAGTAGTTTTTAGCATCAGGAATATTTTTATAGATCTCCAAAATCAGCTTTATGATCTCAGTTTTGTCCATTTGGGTTAATTCCTTTTTTAATTCTCTAAGAGACATATTTAGCTTGGTTTTTTTTGCTTGTTGCTAACGTTTTTGTGTATCTTGATTAGTGGCGTGTTTCAGCTACTAATTTAGTAAATACAAACCAAATAGAAAATCCGCAAGGATTTTCGTAAGCAAGCTCAAACTAGCCATTAATTATACACGTTGTGCCGTCGTACTTTATCTAATCATTATTTGTCACTATACTTTTACCAGTCTTTTTATTACCATAAATATCAATGTTCTCTGAGTTTGAATATTTTTTCCATTCCCTTAATAGCTTATTAAACTCATCGTTTTCGCACACCTCAAATCTTTTAAGTGCATAATACATTCCTGTTATTGAAACATCAGAAAATCTTGAGCGATGTCTTTTCTGGCAATTCGGACACCAGATCATTGGTGGCTGAATATTCAAATCCGTACGAATTTGTTTTAATTTTTCGTTCAAATTATTTACTATAATAAAATGTTGTTCTATTGACAGTTTTGAATTCCAACTAATTTTAAGAATGTCCTTTAGTTCAGGAAACCAAGTTGTATGTGCTTGTCCTGCTGGCATAGTTATTCAATTTCGGTTTTACTTTTTATATCTTTCATTTCTTTGTGTGTCACTCCATATGGAAGTCCGCCGCTTGTATATCCAATAATCATTGCAAAAAACTCATCACTTTCATAACCGCATAAAGTGTTTAATTCATCCTCTTGTTTTTTCTTTGCTGAAAGTCTTTGCTGTTTATTTGATTCCACCGACTTTTGCAACTGATGTTCATACTCTTCCGAAATTTCAATTCCAAGCATTCTTAACTCCTTAATAGCACATAATTTGTCAACGGAATATTTTTTTGAATATCCCTTAACAACATTGTTTCCTGAATAAGTTTTTATCCAATTCTTTGCTGAACGAAGCCTGCATTCTTTTTTAAGAGTCTTTTTCATTTAATCTTATCAAAAGGTTCCTTCGGCAAAGCTATTAAATTCTTAATATATCGTTCATTGTCATATGGTTTCCCAAATTTCATAACATCAAATAATTCAACAGCTAAACATTGCCCAATCATTTGTCTGGTTTGAAAATCATCAAATCCTTGTTTTCGCAATCTATCAAATGTTATTTTAGTTTCAGGAGGGTCACTGTTTGTGAGTTGATTCTTTATTATTTCAAAAATCTGTTCTCTCAATTTATCATTTGTTTCCATAGATGCAGGAGGTTTCTTCAGTATGCAGCACAACGTTTTTGTATATGAGCTGTGGCGTGTTTCGGCACAGACCTTTCCAAATATAAAACTATCTTTGGGAAATTCCGCAGGTATTTCCAAGTAGGCGAGGACAAGCCATTGCTTATACATATTGTGTGTGCCCAGTATGGGCATCTTTACCTTACTGCAAAGTAAGATATTAATTTAGAGGGTGCAAGTCCCTTATGCGCTGGAGTAAAAGCGAGACTACAAAACTCGGTACTGACGAACAGGAACCGTATACAGAGGCATATTTACCTGGGTAAGCAAGCACATCATTGTAACGCCCAACGATTATCAAAAGGGTAAATATGTAGATACGGCAGGGATTGAGTGAAAGAAGATGTTCTTACCTGGGGAGGTCTCCATAGCCACGTGTTGGCATAATGGAGAAGTCAGCAGAGGTCATAGTACTTATAGGAAACGAGCTGTGAAAACAAACCACAGAAGTCTCACAGATAAGGAAGGACTGAACATTAGATTATGTTGGAATTTGATTGGGAAGCCTAGCTAGCCCCATCTTAGACCAACAGGAGTATTTACATTTTACTGACCCTATGATTGAAAAGGTATTAGAAGCAAAGAATCTTTATAAGGCGCAACGTAAAGTTGAGCGCAATAAGGGAGGGTGCGGAGTAGATGGTATGAAGACAACGGAATTAGCTGCTTACATAGCAGAACACCTTGACGACCTACTATCTTCTATACGCACACACCGCTATGTACCAGACCCGATTTTAGGGGTTTCCATTCCAAAAGGTATGGGTAAGACCAGACTTTTAGGGATTCCAACAGTAGTGGATCGATGGCTACAACAATCGGTGAACCAACAGTTGATGGTTGAGTTCGAATATGAATTTGAACCGCTCAGCTATGGTTTCCGCCCCAATAAGAACCTGCACAAAGCAGTACTACAAGCCCAGCAGTATATCAATACTGGATATCAGGACATTGTAGATATTGATTTACAAGGGTTCTTCGACGAGGTAGACCATATGCGATTACTGCAACTTATTTACAACAAGGTAAAATGCCCAACTACCTTGCGTCTAATCCGAAAATGGCTACGAGCGCCCATACGTATCAATGGACGGCTCGAGAAACGCCGAAAGGGAATACCGCAGGGAAGCCCTTTGAGTCCATTACTATCTAATATTTTGTTAGATGTACTGGATAAGCATATGGAGTCGAAAGGACTGCTCTATGTTCGCTATGCGGATGATTTTAGTGTTTACACTAGGAGCAAGAGCGAGGCAAAAAGGATAGGTAATGAGCTGTATATCTTTTTAAGGGATGCACTCAGGCTGCCTATTAACAAAGCCAAGAGCGGAATTCGCAGACCTGTACATTTCGAACTGCTTGGACACGGTTTTGTACCTGTCTACAAAAAGGGAACAAAAGGGCAGTATCAATTAGTTGTATCACAAAAGAGTTGGG
>NZ_JALKAU010000088.1:0-15820 GCF_023015735.1 Gelidibacter sp. F63206 | reverse complement strand
GCCACTGCGAACGATCCCTGCTTTGGTGATATTTCCGGCAGCATCGTCATAGATGCATCAGCGGTAAACACTGCTGTGGTAGGTACTTATACCGTTACCTATAATGTAATGGATGCCGAAGGAAATCCTGCAGACCAAATTACCAGAACCATTAATGTAGTCGACACGACTGATCCGACAATTACGCTTACGGGCGCAAATCCACAGACTATTGAAGCCTGTGCTACATATACAGAACTTGGTGCCACCGCAAACGATGCGTGCTTTGGAAACATCACAGGAAACATTATTATTGACGCATCCGCAGTCAATACCAATCTGGTTGGGACTTATATGGTAACTTATAATGTGATGGATGCCGTAGGAAATTCTGCCGCACAAATAACAAGAACTGTTAACGTTGTGGACACTACCCCCCCAACCTTCACCTCATGTCCTACAAATTTTAATCTAAGCAATGATCTTAACACCTGTGGTGCCGTTGTTAATTTTACAATACCCACAGCTACCGATAATTGCGGGACGGCTGTTGTTACCCAAACCGACACGTCAGGTTTAACAAGTGGGAGTGTTTTCCCTATTGGAACAACCATTATAGAGTATACGGCTACTGATGCCAATGGCTTGACCAGTGTTTGTACATTTACCGTGACAGTTTCTGATGACGAATTGCCTACAATTGTATGCCCTGTTGACATAACTGTCAGTGCAGATGCAAATTGTCAAGTCGCAACTTTAGTTCTAGATGCACCTACAACTGATGATAATTGTGCAGTGGCTTCTGTGTCTAACAATTTGGCAGGAATGCTGCCACTTCCAGTAGGACAACATACCGTGATTTGGACCGTCACTGACACCGCAGGCTTAACAGCCACTTGTGATCAACTCATTACTGTTGTGGACGACACACCACCTGTAATCACATGTCCTACGCCTTTGGCATCTTACGACACCGATCCTAACCAGTGTCATTCAACTTTATCGTTTACAGCTACTGCAACAGATAATTGTACGGGATCTCCAACCATTAGTTATGAAATAGGTGGTACTTCAATTAGCTTTCCATATAACTTTCCTGTGGGACCGACCACAGTGGACGTGTTTGCTGAAGACGGCGATGGGTTGGTATCAACCTGTTCGTTTGTGGTAAATGTAGAAGATAACCAAGCGCCAATTGCCCTTTGTCAACCTCTTACGGTGACTTTAAATTCTTCAGGAAATGCGACTATTACACCAGAATCACTAAATAATGGTTCTTCTGACGCCTGTGGAGGCACATTAACCTATGCAGCAAGTCAAACTTCTTTTACTTGTGCAGATATTGGTACAAACAACGTCACCTTAACTGTTACAGATGCAAGCGGTAATACTTCAACTTGTAATACAACCGTAACTGTTAATGATTACATTCAAAATGCAACAGCCACAATTACCTCAAGTGTTGCTTCTCCAATTTGTAGTGGAACTTCAGTTACTTTTGAGGCAACAACAAGCCATTTAGGCTTAATCACAATGCCAAATTACCAATGGTATCAAAACGGGAGCGCAGTTGGTACAAATAGCAACACCTATACTACCACCGGACTAAATAACGGCGATGATGTTTATGTAGAAATCACAGCCGGACCTTGTAATACACTCATAACCAGTAATAGTATTACGATGACTGTTAGTCCTTTGCTTCCGGTATCGTTTAATTTAAATGCTTCGGCAAACCCAGCTTGTACCGGAGATAATTTGAATTTCTTCGTTACTGATTTAACGAATGGTGGCAGTCCCACTTACCAATGGTTTTTAAATAGTACTCCGGTTGGTACGAATTCAAATTCTTATAGCTCAAATGCGATAGCGGATGGTGATGTCATTTCAGTGTCTGTGTCTTCTAGTACCGCCTGTGCGGATCCTGTTCCGGCTACTCAAAGCTTAACAATGACAGTAACTCCTGACAGAACCATAAGTCTAGCAACCGGAAATAATAATCAAGTTATTTGTAATGGTAGTAATTTAACTGATATTGTCTATAATATAACGAATGCCACGGGCGCCACAATATCAGGAGTACCAACTGGCATCACTGGGACATATAACAATGGTGTATTCACAATAAGTGGTACATCTACACAAATAGGTTCGTTCAATTATACGGTTACCCCTGATGGTTGTGGTACTGCGGTAGCAACAGGAACGATCACTGTTGGACCAGATGCGACAATAACCTTACTTTCTCCATCAGCTAATACAAGTGTCTGTAATACCAATACAGCAATGACTCCAATTCAATTTCAATTGAATTCTGGTGCCACTGGAGCTATTTTAACTAGTACACCTGCTCTTCCATCTGGAATTTCTGGCTCCTATAACTCAGCTACAGGTGTCTATACAATTGCTGGTTCTACTAATCAATCAGGTATTTATGAATATTCGGTTTCTACTGTGGGTTGCGGTTCTGGAAATTCAATAAGCGGAACAATTAAGGTGCCCAATGATCGTCCTGGTACTCAAACTATTTCTGGTCCTACTGCTTTTTTATGTATTGTTCAATCCGCTACTTATTCTGTCCCTTTAGATCCATTTGTTGACAATTATAATTGGACAGTAACAAGCGGTTTATCAATAGCTTCTGGTCAGGGTACGAATCAAATCGTCATAAATTTCAATTCTGGATTCACCGGAATTCAAACTATCACTGTAAATGCAGTTAATGCATGTGGAAGCCGAACTGGTTCACGAACTGTCTTTTTAAATTTTAATGTAACTAATATTAATGCTGGACCAGATTTGTACGTATGTGAAGGGACGACACAAGTAACCATGGCAGGAAATGCTGGTGGCTTGGGTTATAATGACTGGACCTGGAGTGATAATGGTGCCGGTGGTTCTTTTTCTACTCATTATTTAGGGAATGTTAGATATTGGGATTGGGGTTGTTGGTGTTTTAGGTACACAGATATTTATGATTATACAGAAACCAGTACATATACTATCCCTGCCACTGCTCAAGCTGGAGATATAATCACTATTGATTTACAAACTACTTTTAGTTTTCCACCTTGGTGTAGTCCAATAGAGGATACGATGCAAATACATATTCTCCCAAATCCTGAAGCTGAAATAACTTCTTCAGATATAACTTTGTGTGAAGGTGGTTCAACAAATATAACGTTTTCAGGTACTCCAAATGCTGAAATCCTTTATAATGCTGGTAGTGGGAATGTATGGCAATCTTTAGGGGCAAGTGGTACTTATGTATTGAATCTAACTCCTGCAGCTACAACTACAGTCAACTTGACATCCGTAAGATATCCATCAAGTTTATACCCTGGTCCGAACAACAATTGTCGAGTAAATAATTTGAATGAATCTGTAACTATTAATGTTAACTCACTCCCAACAGTATCAGCTCCCGACGATATAACAATTTGTGCCGGAAGTACTGTGAGTCTTGCTTCGGCAACCATAGGTGGATCAAAGGCAGTAGGTAGTTGGACGACCTCAGGTACAGGTGCTTTTAGTAGTGGTATATATACACCAAGCGCGTCTGATATCATAAACAGCCCAATAACCTTAACTTATACCAATACGCCAAGTGATGGGGTTTGCCCATCTGTGAGTGATGCAATGGTGGTTACGATCAATCAAATACCAACTGTGGCTACTGGCGTGGTCAATCAAACTATATGTAATGATACACCATTTGTTTTAAACGGTAGCAGTTCGACAGGCGTGACTTGGACAGCCTCGCCAGTTAATAGTGGTAATTTTAGTAATATTCTTGATCCGCAAGCAACGTTTATTCCTAACAGTGGTTTTTCAGGTAATGTTACTCTTACCATAACTACTGATGATCCTGCAGGGCCTTGCGGACCAAGTACAGATAGCGTAACACTCACGGTAAATTCTGCCTCAATTGCCAATGCAGGTGCTGATCTTACCGTTTGTAATGCCGGACCTATTGCACTTAATGGTAGTTTTAGCGGTACAGCAACTTCGGCAACGTGGAGCTCAAGTACTGGTGGTACATTCACACCTAATGCAAATACCATGAATGCCACATACAGTCCGAGTGCAGCAGATATTGCGGCCGGAAGTGTTACTTTGACATTGACCTCAAGTAATCCTGCAGGTGTTTGTAATTCTGGTGTAGATACAGTATTGTTTACTTTTAATGAATCTGCAACAGCTGATGCTGGAACCAATCAAACTATTTGTTCTACGCAAACACTCGACTTGTCGGGGGCTAACTTTGGTGGCAGTGCTACGTCAGCCACGTGGAGTTCAAGTGGTACTCCCGGAACTATATCCGGAACTACTTACACCCCAAGTGCAGCAGACATTGCAAACGGTAGTGTAACTCTTACCTATACCACTAATGATCCACCAGGAGTATGTCCACCTGCGGCAGATTCTATAATAGTGACCATTATTCCATTCGTCAATGCAGCGGCGAGCAACACCACTGCTATTACAAGTTGTAGTGATACAACCCTTCAGTTGACGGCTAACGGTACTAATGGTATCTGGTCTGCAACAGCAGTTACGTCAGGCAGTGTGTTTAGCTTTTCTAATACAACTGATCCTAATGCAACTTTTACTGGTGAAAGTGGGGCTGAATATACATTAACCTGGACCTTGACAAACCCTGCTCCTTGTGCCGTAGATGCAGATACTTTTACTGTGTCGCTCTTGGATTGTGAAGATAATTTGACCTTTAACGGAATTGACAACAGTGTGAATTTCAATGATGCTTATAATCTGTCTGGCAATTTTAGTATCGAGACTTGGATAAAACCCAATGCTATAAATGGCAATATTCAAACTATTCTGTCAAAACGTAATGCGGGTAATTGGACCACAGGCTATGACTTAAGATTGGTTGATAATAGCATCCAATTTCATGCGAATAACATCTCTGTTACTAGAAGTGGTATCACCGCCAGTAGATGGTACCATATTGCGGTCACATTTGATGGTGCTGCTTACAGACTCTATGTTGATGGTCTTCTTGTGAATACAAGAAATACAACTATCAGCCCAGCGTCAAATACTGCCAATACCTTATTGGGTGCCATGTCGCGACCTAACAATACACCAACCAACTATTATAACGGTTGGATGGATGAAGTGCGTATTTGGAACACCACTTTAACGGTTGACCAAATAAGGTTAATGATGAATCAAGAAGTAGAAAATGATGGAGGTGTCGTGATTGGTAGTACCACCGGTCCGTTGGTAAGCACAGGGCTTAATTGGTCTAACTTAACAGCCTATTATCAAATGAATCGTATTCCTAATGTTGTTGGAGGTAATTTAGTAGCGAATGTAGGTGTTGACGGGGTACTAAGAAATATGACTACCCAACAACCAGAATCTGCTCCCGTACCTTATGATACTGCAGCCAATGGTCTTTGGACAGCTGCTTCAACGTGGGAAGATGGAGGGGTCTTACAGATCCCTTATACTGTAGGTATCAATGGTTCTCCTGTAGAATGGAATATTGTAAGAACAAGCCATAACGTTAGTTCTAACAATCAGAACATTAAAGTTTTAGGTTTAATAGTAGAGGATAATACCTTGTCCATCGAAAACTCTAATCCTAATGATGGCCAAAGTTTGGAAGTTACCAAATACCTCAAAATTGACGGTACTTTAGATCTTGTTGGCGAATCACAATTATTACAACCTGAAGGCAGTATTGTAGATACTGGAACGGGTGTATTACAACGCGATCAACAAGGATCTGGTAGTTTATTTAACTATAACTATTGGGGAAGTCCAGTAAATGTTGACGGAACCACGTATAACTTGAATAGTATTTTATTTAAAGCTACCGATCCAAATAGTTTACAAGCTATAACTTGGACAAGCGGAACTGATGCTAATAATGCTACAAATACAATGAGCAGCAGATGGATTTATGAATATTCTGAGGGTCTTAACGGCGATCATTCTGCTTGGCTCCATAAAGGCGCAACAGGAAACTTTGATCTTGGTTTAGGTTTTACCATGAAAGGCAGTGGTGCAGGTAATGGATCATCCATGCAAAATTATACGTTTGTAGGGCAGCCTAATAATGGGACCATTACAAATACTGTAACAGCGTCAGCAGGAACAGAAAACCAAACGTTGGTTGGAAACCCATATCCTTCGGCAATTGACGCCCGTGAATTTATCAGGGATAATATACCAGGAGCGGGTGCTAATGTAGGTTCAACAGGTAGTATTGATGGATCATTAACCTTCTGGAGACAATCTACCACCAACAATTCTCATTACTTAAGAGATTATGAGGGCGGTTATGCCTCCTTAACTATAGTTGGTGGTACCGCTGCAGCATCATTTCCTGGCGATATGATAGGCGGGGTAGGTGATGCCGGTAACTTGACTCCAGGGTATTTTATTCCAGTTGCTCAAGGGTTCTTTGTAACGGCTACCGATGACGACGATCAGGTGACCAACGAGGTTGTATTCAGAAACAGTCAGAGGGTTTTCAAAAAAGAATCATCTGGTGAATCGGTCTTTTTGAGAGGCAGCGAAAACCAGAAAAAGGTTGCTGCTGCTACGGGAGACGATACAGACGATTATGAAATCCAAAGAGTCCGTTTAGCTTTCAAAACACCTGAGGAAGCCATAAGACCATTATTATTGGCGTTTACACCTAATAATGATGCAACAGACGGATTTGACTATGGTTATGATGCTCTAAATAGGGACGCCTTCCCAAGTGATATGTCCTTTTTAATAGAAGGTAAAAAGTATATCATCCAAGGCGTAGGCGCTTTTGACATCAACAAGAAATATCCATTGGACATGACCTTGAAAATCTCTGGAAATGTGGAACTTTCTTTAACAGGATTAGAGAATTTTGACGAAGACATTGATGTTTATGTACATGATGGGTTATTGGATACCTACACGCGCATCAACACGGTTAGTTTCCAAGCCAACTTGGAAGCGGGCAACTATAGCGGTCGTTTCTCCATCGTGTTCCAACCAGACACCACCTTGGATATCATTGATCAGGACTTTAAGGATATTAGCGTGAAGTATCTGCAAAAAACGGATGAAATTTATGTGAAGACGCCTGCAAGTATTGAAGTGCGTCAAGTATATTTGATTAATATCGCTGGACAAGCCGTCAGATCATGGAACATGACCAATATGAATTTCGGACAAGAGTTTAAGATTCCGGTGAAAGATATCTCCGAAGGTAACTATGTGCTTAAAGTAGAAACTAACACCAACAGCTATAACAAGAAAGTAATCATTAAATTTTAAAAAGGTTTAACCAACCAACCATTGTAAAATCGTCTATTTCTTAACAGGAATGGGCGATTTTTTTTTGATGATAACAAAGGTGTTCGTTCCGAATAGTCGGAAGCGCTCAGCCTGACATTTGGCTACGATCACCCAAACATTATATTGTCACCCTGAGCGCAGTCGAAGGGCTTAATGTGCAAGGTTACAATTTGTGACAAGAATGGGTTCGTTCCGAATAGTCGGAAGCGCTTACCCTGACATTCTTATGCGTTCAACTTGACATATCACCGTCACCCTGAGCAGCCTGTCCTGAGCGAAGACGAAGGGCGGTTGAAGGGCGCACAAAGGACTATTCTTCCTTTCTGTCGGGTTTATATTTATAGTGCGTAGCATTTCTGCATTCGGCTAAGATCTGCAACATATCCCAATCACCATTGATCAACGCTTTTTTCTTTGCCCTAGTCCAACGTTTTATTTTTTTCTCAAAGTATATGGCTTGCAATACATCATTAAACTCTTGATGGAATTTTAATTCTACCGGCCTTCTTTTGTAGGTGTACGCATCTCTTTTGATGCCTGATTGATGTTCCTCCAACCGTTTTGATAAATCGTTTGTTATACCCGTGTAGTATGACTTATCTGAACATTCTAATATGTAGACATAGTATTGGTAGTACATAATTATTGTCGTTCTATATTGTTATTAATTATCTTATTGTCACCCTGAGCGCAATTGTAAGAGTTAAATATGCTAAATTATAGTTCAGCTTAGATAAGGGGGGCGACTGCGCTCACCGGGACATGATCTGTCACCCTGAACAGCCTGTCCTGAGCGGAGACGAATGGCGTGATTTATAAATTATCATTTTGTCACCCTGAGCGCAGTCGAAGGGCTTGATATGCAAAAACATAATTGATCATCATAATGGGGTTCGTTCCATATAGTCGGAAGCGCTCACCCTGACATTTGGCTGTAACCCTGACATTTGCCTGTCACCCTGAGCATTGTCCAAATGCGAGCCAAATCCAAAAGCCAAATCCCGATTCTCCCCTTTAGGGGCAGGGGGCCAAGACAGAATCAATGGTTAGTAATTTGACCTTCCCCATCCCCTCCTAAAAGTGGGCGTTTGTCGGCCAAGCCTTGTACTACCCCTTTAGTGAACGGAGATAATGTCCTACTAAGCCAATCCGAAGAGGTCTTCAAAGAAATTGTTCAGTAGAATCACAATATGTAAAAACAAAGGGGTTCGTTCCGAATAGTCGGAAGCGCTACCTTGACATGCCTCTGTAACCCTGACATTTGGCCAACAATTAAAAAAGCTTAAGCGTTAGGTATCAAACATTATTCTTTTAATATGACTCATCTCGCAGTAATACATCCATTGGTGACATAAAACAAATCTCATAAGTATTCAAGTTGAACCAGTTGCCTTCAAAAATGTGTGGAAATGACATAATTTTGTTCAAACATAGTATAGTATGTAGTTATTGACTTACAGATAATCGCACTTTATCTAAAATGTACGTATTTGGTAGTTGAAATTCACTTAATTTTTTACGTTTGCCATACCCCTAATCATTAATTAATAGATATGAAAAATTTAACCTACTTATGTTTGGCATTTTTTTGCTGCCTTACATTTTATGGACAATCGGATGGCAAAAGCAATATCCAGCGTGTCCGAATTGATTTTGAAACTCCTGAAGGCTATGTCCGTCACCTATTACTGGCATTTACCAGAGATAACAGTGCTACTGACGGCATCGATTATGGTTACGATGCCCGTAATCGAGATAAGCTTAAAGATGACCTGAATTGGATGATTGATTCCCAGCGCTTTGTGATTCAAGGTGTGGGTGCCTATGATGAGTCTAAAAGATATCCATTTGGCATGTTTTTGACCAATTCTGGTCCGATTGAGATTTCTTTGACCGCACTTGAGCACTTTGATAATCCTATTCCCATATACATTTATGATGCATGGGAAAACAGCTACCATCACATTAATGAGGATGGTTACAAAAAGACCATGGAAAAAGGTGTTTATCAAGATCGGTTTTTTATGACCTTCTCTAATGAGAAAACACATCATATGCTTTCTAAAAAGGAGAATTTTTTAAATGACGTGTTCTTAAATTATTTTCAAAACTCTAAGACCTTACTTGTCAAAACCCAAGGCAAGCCACTCCATTTGAAGTTGTACACGCTGCAAGGCCAATTGATCAGTTCGCACGACTTAAGTGGTGACTCAGATGCCCATAATTTATGTATGGCACATCTTCAGAGTCAAGTTGTTTTAACCGTTCTGGAATCTGATCAAAATTATCGCCATAATCGGATCCTGATTAATTGAATCAGTGAGCGAACTTTCTGTTGAATTTCCGGTCCATAAATACTTATGGATCTACCAATATCAATCGTCTATTCTTTAATTAGGGTGGACGATTTTTTTTTGGTACGGATGGAACGGATGGAACGGATGGAACGCTGAAGACGCTGATTCTGCTGATCTGCACTGATTTTTTTGACACGTCTTGATATTATTACACGGAGATGCACGGAGGATAGCACGGAGGTTCACGGAGTATAATGATCGTGACCTGAATACTACAAAACTTTCACGCATCCATAATTTATAAACAGTAGACCAATATTGAATGGAATTGCACGGATTATTAGCTCACCGCTATAAACCTTTGCTTCGTGAAGCTTTGTGGCTTCCTCTGCCTGTCGGCAGACAGGTTTGTGGCCCTTTGCGTAACAGCTTTTATAAATACTCATGTAAAATTACCTTACCCGAATTTCCTTGATTTTTTTGACACGTGCTGATATTATTACACAGAGATGCACAGAGAATAACACGGAGGTTCACGGAGTATAATGATCGTGACCTGCTATTCTGCGAGAATAGAACGCTGGCCTGTCTGTCTGTCCGGCAGGCGAGATGGTTTTGACTCAATAATATATACCGTCGAATTTTTCAGCCAATTGGTTTTATAACACCTATCCCTTTTTCTGCCTTAAGCTTTGTTATGAGCTTAAATCCATCTTCTTTTAACCTTGGAGATGGCTTCTTTAAATCCATAAATCCAACCATCTCCTGACCGACTAAAATAAATCATTGATGTACAGTTTGGTTGGCGATTTCCGGCCTATAAATAGGACTGCAGGACATCGACAATTCACATTAAACATCCAAAAAAAAGTGCGGTTGGTCGTTGAAATCTGCACGTTCATTATATCTGACGACTAAAATTACTTCATATCGAAATTATTGCTATTCTGTAGGATGTCGCCATAAATTTGTGCTTCCCTCCGTTAACGGCTAACCACGTTTCCGTCCTATATCAAACCAAATTTACCAACAAGAAATCGGAATTTTTTTCCGGATTAATAGTACCTACAGATTATGAAAAAAAATTACACCTACCTATTACCCTTTATTCTTTTATCGCTTTTCGTCGGAATGTCTTATGGACAAAGTTCAGAAGCAAAGCACGCTGGGAATGGAGCATCTTCACCTAGAGGAACTAACAATGAAAATTGGAAAAATCCTGAACACATTAAGGAAGATGACAAGAAGTACGCAGCAATTTCATTTAAAAAGGATAACGAAGAATCAAATTATTTAAAAGGAACTAACTATGGATTTAATATTCCAGTTGATGCAATCATAGAGGGTATCGAAGTTGTTATCGAAAAAGGCTCAAGCAATAATGGCAAAAATAATTTAAAAGATGTCATTGTTAGATTAGTAAAGGGAGGATCTATTACTGGATCTAACAAAGCGAAATTAGACACTAATTGGAGCAAGGATTTTGAGAAAACTACCTATGGAGGCCCATCCGATCTATGGGCTACGGAATGGAAACCAGCAGATATAAACGCTGATGATTTCGGAGTTGTTTTTGCAATTACCGCTCCCAAAAAGAATTTGGTTGCAGAGGTTAATTATATGCAAATTACAGTGTATTACAGAATGCCAATGCCAACAAACCTTATCGGTTTTGATGGTAAAGAAAGCTATGTCAATTTTGGTAACGAATTCAATTTTTGGAGCGATTTTAGTATTGAATTATGGATAAAGCCTACCGTAAGCGCTTCACCAAAACAAACTTTAATTTCAAAACGGGGTTCTAATATTTTAAGTGGCTATGATATAAGCTTGACCAATGGAAAACTCAGTTTTAATTGGGACGTAATTGGGATTGAATCTCCTCATATTTTGGATAACAGCAGATGGTATCATGTAGCCGTAACTTATGATGGTTTTAACTACCGTTTATATATTGATGGAATTGAAGTTGCAAAAAAGGGATGGAGAATACCACCAACATATAGCTCTTCTGACGCTTTACTTGGTGCTAATAGAAATTGGCGCAACAATACCCAAGACTTTTATAACGGCTCCATGGATGAAGTACGTATCTGGAATAAGGGCTTGACAGAAGTTCAAATCCGTGAGATGATGAACCAGGAAATTGAGAAAAACGGCACTGCTGTTCGCGGCTCTGTCCTTGGTCTTGATGTTTCAGATTTGAAATGGAATGACTTGGAGGGCTATTACCGAATGAATCATGGGATCGATATTTCTGCTGGCAAGTTGGCCGACAATTCAGGATTGGGTACTATTGGAGTATTGATTGGAATGAAAACGATGCAACTTGAATCTGCGCCATTACCTTATACCACTACAGAAGATGGTGATTGGACCCAGGCCAATACCTGGAAAAATGGAAGGGTTCAACAAACACCCAATTCCATTGGTATTGACGGAAAGACTTTAGTAGACTGGAATATTGTAAAGATTGGCCATAATGTCGCTGTAACTGGTCAAAACATCAAAGTAGCAGGACTTTTGGTTGATGCCAACCAATTGACCATTCAAAATAATGATTTATCGGACGGGCAAAGTTTAGAGGTTTCAGAATATCTGAACATAAGTAAAGGTGCTGTTTTGGAATTGGTGGGCGAATCGCAATTAATTCAAGGAAAGAACAGTGTTCTTGGCACAGGTACGGGTATTTTAATGCGCGATCAACAAGGAACAGGTAATATGTTCAATTATAACTATTGGGGAAGCCCAGTAAGCACAGCTGGATCAGCAAATTCAAGAACATTTAGCGTGGGTGGTGTTCTTCATGATGGCGATTTGCCAGTGCTATGGACTTCAGGCAATAACGGCAGCCCAACCACACCAGCAGTAACCTTGAGTACACGATGGTTATATACTTATAACGGAAATGCCGATAATTATAATGTTTGGAAACGTATTAATCAGAAAACAGAAGTACCAGTTGGCCTCGGATTTTTGATGAAAGGTGCTGGAGCTTATAATGCTGCAGATAAAAACTATACGTTTAAAGGACAACCTAATAATGGAACCATCCATATTGCTGTTGGCGGACCAAAACATGCGGTGGTGATAGGCAACCCTTATCCATCAGCAATTGATGCCAATCAGTTTTTTGACGACAATGCGAAGGTCCTTAAGCCTGGTAGTGCATTGCAATTCTGGGAACAATCGCCAGAAGGGAAAACGCATGTGTTTGCTGCCTATCAAGGACGCTATTCCTACTATGTGAAAACGGGTGCGGTAGCAGCAGCAAGACCTCCGGTAGGCTCATCTGCACCTTCAGGGATTGCAGGTTCAGGTAATGCATTCAAGACTCCGGGACGTTATATTCCCGTAGGTCAAGGATTTTATGTAGAAATCAACGATAAAGGTGGCAATATTGAATTTAATAATGGCCAACGGAAATTTGCTAAAGAAAAAGACGGAGAATCTGTGTTTTTAAGAACACCTGAAAATGGTTCGGCAAAGGTTCAAAAAAGAGCGGCCAATGCTGATGCCATTCAGCGCGTGCGCTTGGAATTTACAACACCGGAAGGTGCCGCACGATCGTTGTTGTTGGGCTTTACACCTGATAATTCCGCTACCGATGGTATTGACTACGGATATGATGGTTTGAACAGTGATGACTTTCCAAGTGATCTTTCTTTCGCCATAGAGGATCAAAAGTTTGTGATCCAAGGGGTTGGTGCTTTTGATATCGATAAGAAATATCCATTAGATATGTCTTTAAAGATTGATGGAAACGTTGCCCTCGCTTTAACCGGCTTGGAAAATTTTGATGCCCCTATTGATGTTTTTGTCTATGATTCTGAATTGAATACCTATACCCAAATCAACGATAGTAATTTTCAAATGTCAATGCAGGCTGGTCAATACAAAGATCGTTTTTCTATCGTGTTCAGAAAGCATTCAACCTTATCGACCATTGATCAAGAATTTAAGGAAATTGGTGTGAAGTATCTCCAAAAAACTGCTGAGATCTACGTGAACACACCTGAAAGCAGTAATGTACGTCAAGTGTCTCTGATCAATATGGTTGGACAAACGGTCAAAACTTGGAGTATATCGGACACTCAGTATTCACGTGAATTTAAAATCGCGGTAAAGGATATTGCTTCAGGGAATTATATTATTCAAGTAGAATCGAGTACCAACAGTTATAACAAGAAAGTGGTCATTCAATAATAATTCACAAGTTTAACCAAACAATGATTATCAATCGTCTATTCTTTCATAAGGGGTAGACGATTTTTTTATGGAACACGGATGACGCTGACTTGATGGATTTACACAGATTTGATGGAACACAGACAACGATGATTTTTGCATAGCTAAGTGGTCTTTTCGACACCACCCGATTTGTCTGGATTACGGATGACACTAATACGATAAAACTTATAGATGTATATAGAGTATAAATAGTAGACCAAGATTATATGAAATTGCAGGGTTTGATGGAATCAAACCTCTAAGTCCCGATAGCCATCGGGATCAAAATCTGGGAGGCTTTTAAATAACTATTTTAAAGATTTAGCTAACATCCAAACTTCTCCTTCTTTTGAAGAAGAGTAGTTTCGATTCCCATAAAGGAATCGAAGACCTTTCTGTTCGACAGGGAGTCGAAGTAGTTGTAAAATATATAAAATTATTAAATTTCTCAATTTTTAAATTCCTGGTTTTAGATAGGTTATGGAATGAATAGCCCTTCCACGTACCTGTCATAAAGACAGGTCTTTTGAACTCTTGTCTGAGATTAAATTTGTCTCGAAAATCGGAACAAGTTCGTCCATTGAATCCCGATAAGGAGGAAGGAATTCAATTGATTCGTGGGTGTTTTTAAATTAAATTACAAATTTGACTTCTTTGACAATTCTGAGTCATAAAGCTTATTTAAGACATTCTAACAGCCTCATCGGTTAATGAACTCAAGCCAATTAAAATCCGTGGGTAACAAAGCAATATTTTCTAATTGATAGAACTTGTAGATACGCTCAAATACCAACATGGTAAAATTAATTTGATTTCTCTGTTTTTCAACTTATTAAATCCTTATAGGCATTAATTCAATGCCTCTTTATTCCTGATGTACACCGTCAAAGGTTATAATAGCATTTCAACGATTACTTTTCTTCAATGTTCGCCTTAGCCTTATCTTTATAACCCTCTCCGAGTGGTTACTAGCAATTTCAGCCTCACTATTTCAATGATAAAACACTTGGAATAGAGTTTTGTGTTAACATTATTCTATTGTATATGAAAAAACATTACTCCTACTTTCCGCAATTGGTTTTGCTAATGTTTATGGCTGGGGTTTCTTTTGGGCAGGGCAGTTCAGGAATTTATGAGAGCTATGTCATTTTGAACGATAGTAATAACGGCAATATATATTATGACCTACAAGCCAATACAACTAACCCTGATTTTAGAAATCATGACTTTGGCACTTTTGCCACCTCTAATCCATTACACACCCTAATCTTAAGCGGTGGTCAAAATAAAACCTTTAAATGTTTACCGCATAATATTTTCAATGGATGGTTAGACTATCGTATTTACCAACCCGCTAGCCCATTACCTTTACCTGGTTTTACCTCAACTGAATTGTTTTGGTCTCAAGATATAGTTGGTGCCGGTCCTGGTTGTCAAAATCAAGTATGGGAATCATTAACAGCCAATATAAACGTGTTGAATGGTCTCGATTCTGGCGATTACTTTTTAGAAATTTACACGCATGCTGATGTTGATGAAACCAATCCTATTGGTACGAACTTAGAAGGAACAAGGTATGCAAATGATGGGGGTGCAAATTATATTGCTACTTTTAGAGTTGACAATCCCCCAGTAGCCAATTGTGTAACTGAACTTACCGTTCCATTAGATGCAACAGGCACTGCTAGCATTACTGCAAATGATATTGATGACGGCTCCACCGATGATTTTGGAATTGATACATTAGTAATTGATATTGATACTTTTGATTGTAATGATATTGGAACACCAGTACCAGTAACCCTTACAGTTACGGATTCTATAGGTCAAACGGATACTTGTACTGTGCTTGTGACGGTTGTGGATGTGACCAATCCAACGGCTTCTAATCCCGCAACCATAACTGTAGAATGTGCCGGTGAGGTACCAGCTCCCGATGTCAGCGTGGTCACCGATGAAGCGGACAACTGTCTCGGAACAGTTACCGTGGCCCACGT
>NZ_JALKAU010000087.1:0-6647 GCF_023015735.1 Gelidibacter sp. F63206 | reverse complement strand
CGTTGTAACACATTCCCCACACAATAAAAACTCATTTATTTCATAAACTAACCAGTAAAATTATTGTGTAGGAAAATTATAGTAAATTTGACTTTAGCCAAAATTTGAGAAAACTAAAATATTATATATTAACAATATTCATTTCCTTGAGCTGTTCTGAAAAAAATACAGAATGGAAAGCAGAAAGAGAAGCTTCTATTCATTTCGGAGGGGAACCTAAAATTGAAAGCTTTACGCTCTCATTTCATAGAAAAGGTGACACTTTAATTTATAATTATGTTAGTAAAATTGACAGTACAAAAACTATCAATATTCAAAAAGCAGCAAACTCAAATATTTTATTTTTTGGATTTAGGGAATTCATTGAGTCAGACAAAAAAACATTTCGAAACCAGAAACTAAAGGATTTAGAATTTAAATATTATGATTTAGAAAACCCTGGAACCCATGGAACAGGACCAATTTTATTTAATTCAGAATATGGACTTCTTGCAATAAACAATGTTTATGGACCTACAATTATTTTTCTTGAAGCAAAAGATAATAATTTGACTGAAATAATAATTAATAATTTGAATGAATGAAAACGTGTTACAACAGTGTGTATAAGCAATGGCTTGTTCTCGCCTACTTGGAAAATCCTTCGGATTTTCCTCTGGCAAGTACCTGTTTGCAATTGTCCGTACCGAACCACACCACTGCTCATACACTAAACGTTACCACACATTTGAAAAAACCATATTTATGAAAAAAATATTTTTAGCCATATCAATAATTTTAATAGCAATATCATGCAAAAAAGAGTATAAAGGAACTAACTCAAATGGCTTCAAACTAATAGTAACTGCTAAAAACTTTCCTGATAGCACCAAAGTCTATCTATATGATGACGACATCGAAATAAAAATGGATTCAGCCTATGTCATAAACGAAAATTTCAAACTTTCTGGAAATGTAGATTTTCCCTCAATGTGTTACTTGTTTTTTTATGACAGTGAAAACAAACCAATAGAAGACTATAAATATTTATTTGTAGAAAATAAAAACATTTCAATTGTTGGAGAATATTCAGATTTTTTCAATGCTAAAGTAATTGGCTCAAACCAAAATGATTTATTTAATCAATATCAGTCCATATCTGCAAATAGTGAAAA
This sequence comes from Gelidibacter sp. F63206, assembly GCF_023015735.1. NCBI lineage: Bacteria > Pseudomonadati > Bacteroidota > Flavobacteriia > Flavobacteriales > Flavobacteriaceae > Gelidibacter > Gelidibacter sp. F63206. Next base: position 5,493 of record NZ_JALKAU010000087.1, on the reverse strand, counting down.
ATCAAAAAGAACTTCTAATCAACTTCATTTTCTGTTTTCGAATCCGAACAACCAAATGTCATTAAGAGAATTGTTACATAAGAAAAAAGAAATTTCAAAAGACAGTTTATTATTATTTCACAAAAAACTTAATATTACAAACTCAAACTCACCAAAAGGTCTGGAATTATTAACCTATATAAATACAGATCAGGTTAAAATTGGAGATAAATTCAGAGATATTTGGGGAAATGACCTGAATGGTGTTCAACATAAATTATCAGATTATTATGGTAAAATTATTCTATTAGACTTTTGGAGTCCAGACTGTCCTTATTCAAGTCAACAGCATCATAAGGAACTTCCAAAATTAGTTCAAAAATACAATCAAGAAGACTTTATGATTATCAGTTATTTTGTTGATACAGAAATCGATGAATTAGCAAAATCAACTGAACACAAGTATGAAAATTGGTTAAATATTTCAGATTTAAAAGGAATGAAAGGCGAAAATATTTCTGAATATGATGTTACAGGAACACCAAACAGTTTTCTAATCGACAAAAATGGAATTATAGTTAAATCGTTCATCGAATTTTACAAAGGAGAAATAAATATTGAAAAGGAAATTGACAAACTTCTAAAATAAAAACGTGTGGTAACAATGTGTAAAAATAATTGCTTGGTTCTCGCCTACTTGGAAATTCCTGCGGAATTTCCACAGGCTCGGTTTATTTTTGTTATTTTAGGTGTTTAACCCACGCAACTATTCTTACACCAAACGTTGTAAAACATTTGAGAAAACTGAAAAAATTGACGAATCGACATATTATTTTATTTTTTCCTCTTTTAGTTGGACTTAATTCCTGTGACAATCTCACTCAAAAAGAGCTTTTCGACAAAGTAGTTTATGACGAATATCATTCAAACTATGATGGAATAGTTCTTGAAAAATATATTGACAAAGAAAATCATGCAAGACCAATAATTATTATCCGACATCCAATATTTGGCGATGATAAAAAAGACTTTATTTTCCAAAGTTCTGCACTTTTTGAGTTTATAAAAATCGGAGACACACTAACTAAAAAAACCGAATCTTTAAAAATCAATCTCAAAAGAAAAAATCTGGATACGATAATTAAGTTGGATTTTGACAATATAAAAGGAAAGGAAAAATATTATTCTGAAAATAAATACATAACGGAGAATTGAATAAAAAACGTTTTACAACACTGTGTAAAAATAATTGCTTGTTCTCGCCTACTTGGAAATTCCTGCGGAATTTCCACAGGCTCGGTTTATTTTTGTTATTTTAGGTACTTAACCCACGCAACTATTCTTACACCAAACGTTGTACGCAAGCTAAAAAAACCTATTCGTAAGAAATAAATAAAATAATAAATATGGCATTTAACTGGACTTGTCCTCACTGCGAAACAAAAACTACCATTAACTCTGACGATCACAAAAAAGATGAGTCAAATTTAAAAATAAGAAATGCTGATGGACTAAAAAGTGCTGATATACTTTGGATTGTTTGTCCGAATACTGAGTGCAATAAGCTATCGTTGTATATAAGATTATATGAACTTAATTATGTTCCTCAAATATACAGAAGAGGAGATTTTATAAAAGAATGGACACTTATTCCGAATACTAAAGCCAAAGTTTATCCAGATTACATTCCAATAGCAATTCGTCAAGATTATGAGGAAGCATATACAATTTTAGAATTAAGCCCAAAGGCTTCTGCAACTTTATCACGCAGATGTTTACAAGGTATGATCAGAGATTTTTGGGGTGTCAAAAAAGGTCGACTTTTTGACGAAATTAATGAAATTGAAGAAAAAGTCGATCCGTTAACTTGGAAATCCATTGACGCAATAAGAAAAGTTGGAAACATTGGTGCTCATATGGAAAAAGATATCAACTTAATAATTGAAGTTGAGCCAAAAGAAGCACAGCTCTTAATTCAACTTATTGAAATGTTAATTGAAGAATGGTATATTCATAGACACGAAAGAGAACTAAAGTTAAATTTAATAGTTGATATTGCTGAAACAAAAGATAAGGCTAAAAAAAATGAATAAAGCCTGCGTACAACAAAGAACTGAGGCAAAAAACAAGGCTTTTCTCCATTAAATTTGACAAATGCGGTCCTGGCATTGTTGAAGTGGAATAAAGCTCCTTCGTCGTTTTATTTCCAATCCAACAATCAATAATCAGCACCAAAGTTGATGAGTCCGATTAATTAATCTTTAACACTGACACATGGGCATCATCGTACGGTAAACCAGATTTCACGATTGCAAAACACTGTTTCAATAACTTATTGGCTACTGCAATAAGCGCCAATTTTTTACTCTTACCCTTGTTTACGATTCGCTCATATATCTCGCGGCACGCTTTGTTGTACTTACAGGCATTGAAAGCACAAAGGAACAACAGGTTACGAAGTTTCTTGTTGCCGACCTTACTGATCCTGCTACGACCGCGTACACTGCTTCCCGACTCTCGAATTGTAGGTGTAATACCAACATAGCTGCAGAGCTGTGCAGCGGTCTCAAACTTGGAAAATCCATCGGTTACCACAATCAAAAACAATGCAGTCTTTATACCTATCCCTGGAACGGTGGTTAAAAGGGTGAGCTGCTGTTGTTGTTCTTTCCTAACAAGCGAGAGCAGACGCTCCTCGATACCGGCAATCTCCTTGTCCAAGTGTTTTCTGTCCCGTTTCAGGGACCGGTAAACGAACTTGGAGGGAATGCCGAGGGTCTCTTCGCCGTGCAACTTGTTTTTGGCTGCCGTGCGCTTTTTAAGATAACTGTCCAACAATCGGAACAGTTGCAAACACTCTGCCTGCACATCGGTCAGGGCACTGTAAAGTGGAACCTCATTAGCCATCGCATAATCGCAAATAGCTTTGGCATCGCTCTTGTCCGTCTTCACCTTGGCAAGTTTCATCTGTATGAAACGCTTTACAGACAAGGGATTTACAACCGATACCACTACGTTGCTTTTGTATAGAAACTGTGCGAGCCTATAGTGGTAATAGCCCGTTGCCTCCATCACCACAATTGAATCTTGGGGAAGTATCTTTAAAAAGGACTTAAATCCTTTTTCATTATTCTTGAACTGATCGTGGCCACTATTGCTACCGTGCAAATCAAAGACATCCTTGCTGATGTCAACTCCAAAAGTTTCCTTATATTTATTCATATCAAAACAATTCATGAAAGAACCAGCTACTTGGGTCACAACAACTTGAAAACGAGATCTAGGTCTCACAGAACTGAACGTGATTTAAGTAGTAAAAGAGCGGGGATTATCAATGTTGCCGAAGTCTAAAAGCTTCACCGTGTATAGTAACCTTACTCCGCTCTTTTGTTCTTTCTGATTAATACTTAAAGTTAACTGATTTATTAAAAATCAAACTTAAGCCGTGTATAAGTTATGGCTGGGTCTGTGCTTACTTGGAAAATCCTGCGGATTTTCCATAGGTAGTTGACCGTTTGGAATTGTCCGTGATGGCACACGCCACAACTCATACACATAAACGTTAGCACACATTTGAGAAAAAATCGATGAGAACAATAATAATCTTGACTCTATTATTAGGAATTAACTCTTGCGTTGCACAATCTGAAACGGAAAAACAACTATTCGGAAAATGGATTTTAGTTGCGGAAATGAACTCTTTTCCAGAAGATATTGAGCCACTTGGCGAATCTAACTCTGAAACTGACTCTGAAACCGATTCTAATATGGAATTAAAAACAACTCTGACTTTTAATAAAGACAAAACAATCTATATCAATCAAATGGGAAATGAATATAATGCGACTTACAAACTGACTGATTCGACTTTAACTATTGGAAATCGAAATTATATTCTCGTGGAAATAAATAAAAAGAAATTGATTTATAAAGATAAAGACGGACTTTTTGACAATCATTACGAATATAAAAAAGCGGAATAAAAACGTGTGCTAACACCGTGTAAAAATAATTGCTCGGTTCTCGCCTACTTGGAAATTCCTGCGGAATTTCCACAGGCTCGGTCAATTTTTGTTATTTTAGGTGCTTAACCCACGCAACTATTCTTACACATAAACGTTAGGCAACATTTGAGAAAACAATGAAATTAGGAAATAACATTTTAGCATTTGTCTTATTTATAATTATCGGAATTCCGATTTTTATATTGTTTTTGCCAATAATGATAGTTCTTTACCCAATTCATTTCTTTCAAAGAAAGCGATTTGAAAAAAAATACTCTGAATTTCTGACCAACAACAATGGAAAGAATTTCTTCTGCTACAACAATAGAAAAAACTCGAAAGAATATATTGAGGAACAAATAATCCCTAATCTGACTGACGGAATTGAAATCGTGTATCTGAATGGAAAAAAAGTGGAATCGGAATATAATGCGGAATTTATTTCAGAGGCTCTTTACAAGTTTAAAAATTACAGCGGATTTCCTCACTTAATGAAAATACAGAATGGAAAATTAATTGATAAATCAATAAACAATCCGTTTTATAACGTGCTGAATTTGAAAAAGGATAAAACTGAATTATTAACTAAAATCAATCGGTTCTTTGAACTGAATGAAATAAAAAACGTTGCCTAACACCGTATAAAAATAATTGCGGTTTAGTGCTTAATCAAAGGTCGTTGCGTGTTTGTAACGTCTGATTTTCCTTCGGAAAATCCTCGCATACAAACCCGCAACTATTCTTATACATAAACGTTATGCAACAGTAAAAGCATCACGCAAAAATTGAATAACAACAGGAAATTTGTAACTTTGATATTATGGATATAGATCTTCAAAATAAAAAAATCGAATTAATTCAGTGGCTTTCCACTTTGGATGACCAATCTTTGATTGACAAATTGATGAAGTTAAGAAAAAAAGAAAAAACTGATTGGTGGAATGAAATTTCAATTGATGAACAAAAATCAATTGAAAAAGGAATTCAAGATGCCGAGAATGGTAAACTAACTTCTCACTCAAATGTCAAAAAGATTTATGAAAAGTGGTTATAAAATTCTATGGACAGACCACGCAATCTCTGAGTTAGAAGAAACCATTGAGTATTTGGAAAACAATTGGTCTGAAAAAGAGTTAAGAAAATTCTCTGCTAAACTTGACCACACTATTGAGCTAATCTCAAAAACACCTGAAATGTTTCCTGATTCTTACGAAAAAAAAGGAATTCGAAAAGCTGTTGTAGAGAAACATAACAACCTCTATTATCGAATAAATGAAAATTCTGTCGAAATAATTTCACTCTTTTCAAACCGAAAAAATCCCAATAAGAAAAAAATATAATAACCGTTGCATAATCGAGTAGACGGGTGACGACCTAACGGTCGCCACTGCGCCTCTCACACCACCGTACGTACGGGTCTCGTACCCGCCTGCCGGCGAGCAGGTACGGCGGTTCACCAGATTAAAGTTTGCGCTCTATCGATGTAATCTCCTAGCGGTTTATAGCCTTT
>NZ_JALKAU010000086.1:0-32767 GCF_023015735.1 Gelidibacter sp. F63206 | reverse complement strand
AACACTACCATGGGAGTTTCAATCTCTAAATATTTAAAATCCCATAACAGCCCCGTAGGAGCAACATCCTCTAAAATCCGTTTTAATGTTACAGAACTTTCCATCTCGTTATTATGATTTGTAGAAGTGAAAAAAAATTTAGTATTCGAGAAATATGAGCTTTTTAATTTTTCTGGAGCTATTTTTAATATAATCACATCATCTTACCTAAAACTAAGATTAATTGCCAAGTAATGACTAAATTATTTTGGAGGATACATTCAAGTACATATAGACAACTTTTAAAAATCCAATGGAAGACCACCTACTAGGTTGTCGCGTTTGCCATAATTAAATAAACAATGGTATCGTTTATATAATTTTAACGGGGTTTTTATTGCCATCAATTGCAACAAATGTAAACTCCCCAGAAACAGCTTTTTCCCTAGAATTGGTATACATTTCCTCAACAAATATATCAACCCTCACCTTCAAACTTGTTGTTCCTACCTTGGTGACATAACCATCCAATTCAATGATGGTTCCCGCTGGAATGGGCTTAGTAAAATCTATTTTGTCACTACTTACAGTCACCATTTGTTGACGACAAAATCTCGTCGCGGTAATAAATGCTGTTTCGTCCATGAGTTGCATAGCTGTGCCGCCAAAAAGAGTATCATAATGGTTCGTGGTATTGGGGAAAACAGCTTTAAAAATAGAGGTTCTCGATGCATCAATTTTTTCTTGTATGTTCGTCATATCACTTCCTTTTCAAAGGCTATAAAGTGGGTTGTTCTGTCACTGATTAAAGGAATAATTTTAACTTCGCAAGTATAGGCCATCCCATTTTTCTTATGGTTAATGATCAGCTCCTTAAAAGGAACCTGCAACAGAATTTTCTTCCTGATTCTGCTCTTGCTATCTTCCAATGTTTCCTTCCCCTGTAAAAATTTGGGTGTTTTATTCATTGCAAATTTCTTGGAATATCCGGTCATGGTTGAAAACCCTTCATTGACCCAAATTATATTTTGGTTTAGGTCCATAATAATTAGAGCCTCATAATCATTTTCGGAAAAAGCGAAGTTTAAATCGTTCTTCCAATTAAATTTTTGTGCAAACCCCAACACTTTGTCCCTTTCCAATCGTTTTATGGCCACCGCCAATTGATGACTATATCCCTCCATGTAAAGGTCCCAACTCAATAAAGGCATGGACCTGATTTTGCGATTTTGAATTTGTGAATCAACTGTATGCTGCACCTCTTTAGTCAGATCGGACAGAAACACATCGAGACACATCATTTTGTTAAGATCATATTTCATGACAGGGATTTTCAATTTTGGAAATTCGCGGGTTTCAAGGCCATTTTATTAGGTGTATAAAAATACACGATATTTTTGATACAACTGAAAACGATCGTTAATTATCGATGTACGACCTGAACTGAAAATTAACTATTGTGACTAAACAACCTTCGTCAATTAAGTATTATTTTTGATAACCTATGGCAGATATATCCTCTATAGGTATGGAAAAAACCTAAGTAAATAGCAGGTAGTAAGTGTTTTCTTGAAAAACAACAGCCACCTTCATCACAATCATTTTGCTTTTACTTTCGGGTTCTTTTAGAACATTTATCAATTTTGACTTCCTTTAGAACCCACACCCAATTGTTCATTATTTAATCATGTTCATTGATCTTGAACACGACAATTTTATGAACAAACAAATACTAATAGACCATCCAAAAATAACCATGCAGGTTCTTAAATAAATCCTGTAATATTTAAACTGTTATAGAGGTTTTATACAATGGCAACAATGGCACTGTTTGAAACTAAATGTCCGGCATAATGAAACCGAAATGGCTATCACAAATCGAACCGAAGTAACCACTAAATATTATAAGACATGGATTATAAGTGTTTTGTGATTCACTAATGGATTTCAAACTACTTGTTTCGTTTTCTCAATCACTATTCTTCCAACAATACACTAGAGGGTTCATAGTATTTACCTGTCTTGGACTTTGTTATTTCTTCTACACTTAGCAACTTACCCCTAAACACTGCTTAAGAATGTATAGAATAACATACAGGTTTATACCTATAACAAGATCAAGCCTTTAATTGTATATCTATGATGTTATTCCAACTAATTGTTAAAAAATCATGCATTTCACAGAATATAATTGTAGGAATTTGGCGACTATTTGATTTTTGTATAAATTGTTACCTAAAGCATCATGCTCTAAAACACTATTAACCTAAATCTCAACACTATGAAAAAAACTACATTTTTAATGATTATGGCAACCTTGTTGACCATACATACCACCATTTCCCAAAACGGGAATACAATTGACGAGGCAATTCCGATTGATGGCACTGGCTTGGGTGTAAACTTTCTGGATTATGATAATGCTACCCCTTCTAACCTAACACCCTTATGTGCGAATTCTGAAGACGTATTTTATAAACATACAATATCTCAAGGCGACAATAGACTTATTATTGGCATGGTGAGTGCAGGTACCACCTTATTTACTGAAATTGACTATCAAATACTTAAGGCCCCCAATGGTGACACTCAGAATCTTATAGAAGTTGCCTGTGATAAATATGAAGTTTTATTAGTAGTTGGAGGAAGTTTTCAAATGATTATAAAAAATGTCAATCCAGGAGATGATTATTATCTCCGGGTATTTAAGCCGTCAGGATTAGGCGGACTATTGAACAGTTTATTAAATGGCACTAGTGTGACAATGATTAGTGATTATGATAGTACTCTATCCATTGGTTCCGACACCCAAACTAAACTTCAGGTTTTTGTGAATGATAACCAAATTCGTGTTGGTGGCAATACATTGTATGACGCCATGAAAATTTTTAGTTTAGGTGGCAAGCAAATTATGTATGCCTCTTATAAGACCAATATTGAGACTATTGACATTTCCTCATTGCAAACGGGCATGTATATTCTCGCACTTCATAATAATGAAGGTTCCAAAGAAATAAAAAAGTTTATAAAAAGATAATTTTAATTTTTTGGAGCTATCTCCCTAAGAATGAAATTTTAAAGAAACAAGGGTTGGGCTTTTTTAAAGACTGACCCTTTTTCATTGACCGTTAGGAACTAATTTATTAATGAGTTTGATCCTACTGCTTTTTTATTTTAGACAACTTTGGGACTTGTAGGGAACTGAATACTAAACTTTTTGTAATTTCCCACTGCTTGTTTTTTAGTATTTTAAAACTTATGTTTATACCCTTAAAAACCAAATTTTCATGACCAAGAAGAGACCAAAAGGAATTAAAATAGATCCAAGAAGATTACAGATCGTGAGCGGAAAACCAGACCCTAAAACTATTTTTTCAAGACACCCCAAAGATAAGAAATAGTATCATATGTTAATTTAAAGCTTCATACATAAAAGTTACAGGTAATCGTTAATGACACACTTCTTATTGAAAAAAAAATGCCACAAGCAAGAAAACATTCAAGACATATCTCAAACCCCTAAATTCCAGCCCAATATTAATTTTATGGCATTTGTTTTTAAAGTGCCGTCTACGTGATGTGGAACATTCCCTGTATCGATCAGGCCAAGATCATTTCTTATTTCAATGGTGAGGTCATTTCTCTCATTAAGAGAAATATTAGTCCCTATCCCAAGAGAAAGTCCGAAATCAAAATCTTTCTGTTCTGCAACACTATCACTATCGTCATAAGGGTATTCTGAACTAATTTTAGTATTAAATAAATAGTTGAAAAACGGGCCACCATTTACGAAAAATTTCGAACCTCCAAATTCATATTTTAGTAGGATAGGTATATTAATATACTCATAGATTTGATTGAAATTTTCCTTCCCAGTTTGTTGAGCTTGATTATTGAAATAAATGAGTTGTATTTTCTTAATCTTGCTTTCGTAGTTGATGTTGGTTTTAAGGGAAAGGTTTTCCTTTAAATAATACTCCAACGAAACTCCGAATAAATAGCCCAATTTAAAATTATTATATTTTGCATATTCGTTTCCTCTGATATCCGGATAATTTATTCCTGCATTTATTCCTATTTTGAAATCATTTTGGGCAGTTAAAGCAATTGAACACATTAACCCTAATGTGATAAACAATACATTCATTTTGTTCATTATTCCCGGTATAGTTTTGGGTGATATTATTAATTTCCAATACGTGCATGCGTGCTTCGTACACAAACAGCACATTAAGTAAGCGACCAAAATACCAACTTCCCTCCTAATTTCCTATAGTAGAACCATCAATTCTATTCTGATGAATCTTATTTATCGATTTGAAGCTCTGAGGGCATCTTCAATCTCTCATTTAATTACTTCTTCAAAAGGCTTAATATCAGACCATAAGGCGCCATTAACTAAAAGATGGCTACTGCGAGATAAAAATTACTTAAGAGTCCAATAATTTTAAGAAGATCTCCTATTATTATTGAGCAACTTTTTCGAACTATTGCAGGTATTTAGGCGAAAAACCTATATTTTCGTCGCTATAAAAATTTAAAACTAAATCTTATGAAAGAACTTATTGAAAACATGCAAAGCACTTACGAATCATTTGAAAGTGACGCTAAATTACAGTTGGAAAGCGGAAATAAATCAGCGGGAACAAGAGCGAGAAAAGCGTCATTGGCCTTAGAGAAATTATTGAAAGAATTCCGTAAGATTTCAATTGTGGAATCAAAGAAATAATCTTTAAGTATCCAGTAGAAATCCTACTCGAAACTGTTATGATTTAATGATTATTATAACCCAATTAAATCAAAAACCCCTTTAGTTCTGGAGGGGTTTTATAGTATATATTATATTCTAAAGTTTTAAACAGTCAGCTCATTCCACCTCCCCATTAATCGTTTCCATAATTTCCCTAAAACTGTTCAGTCCAGCTTCAATATTCTCAATGATCTCGGCGGCGAGGATATCCGGGTCGGGAAGGTTATCCAAATCGGTTAGACTTTTGTCTTTGAGCCAGAAGATATCCAAACTGGTTTTATCCCTTGCTATAATATCATCATAGCTATATTTACGCCATCGTCCATCTTCATTGTCTTCACTCCAGGTTTCTTGGCGCTTGTTGATGTTTTTGCCGTTGTACAATTCGATAAACTCTTCCAAGTTTTCCTGGCGCATCGGATTCTTTTTTGGCGTATGATGCACATTGGTCCTGTAATCATAAAACCATATCTCTTTGGTCCAAGCCTCTTTACTGGCTGGTTTGTTATTAAAGAACAAAACGTTTGCCTTAACACCTTGAGCGTAAAAGATACCCGTTGGCAATCTCAGAATTGTGTGGAGCTCTGTGGTTTTGAGCAATTGCTTTCTAACCTCCTCACCTGCGCCACCTTCAAACAACACATTATCTGGCAGAACCACTGCTGCCTGACCGTCTATTTTTAATTGCGTTTTTATATGCTGCAGAAAGTTTAACTGCTTATTGGAGGTTGTTTCCCAAAAGTCTTGACGGTTATAACTCAGATCTTCTTTGACGATAGCACCTTCCTCATTGGTAAAGGTCATGCTGCTTTTTTTACCAAACGGCGGATTTGCCAATACATAATCATATCTGTTGCCATCGTCGGCTATGAGGGCATCATTTGGATTGATGAACGATTCGCCGTCTATTTCCCCAATATTGTGCAGATACATATTCATCAAACACATCCTGCGGGTATTGGCCACAATCTCGTTGCCATGAAAGGTTTTGTTTTTTAAAAACTCCTTTTCTTCTCGGTCTAATTGGTTATTTTCTACAATCCAATCGTAGGCGGCCAAAAAGAAGCCTCCTGTGCCGCAAGCCGGATCAACCACGGTTTTCATGGGTTTGGGTTGCACACAGGCTACCATGGTTTTGATCAAAGCTCTGGGCGTAAAATATTGCCCGGCGCCACTTTTGGTGTCTTCTGCATTTTTCTCTAAAAGACCTTCATAAATTTTACCTTTAATGTCGGCACCCATCAGGGACCAATCTTCTTTGTCAATCAAATTGATGACTTTAAGTAGTTTGGCTGGGTCTTGGATTTTATTCTGACTCTTGGTAAAAATCTGACCCAATGTGCCTTTTTCTGTAGACAACGTACGCAGTAACTGGCTGTAGAAAGACTCCAACTCTGCTCCTCTCTTACCTGAAAGCGTTTCCCAATTAGCTGTCTCACCATCTTCAATTTCATTGCCTTCAACATCTTTTAGTTTCGGGAAAACTAAGCCTTTATTATAAGGCGGTTTGTTGAGTTCATCTGCCATTTTTAAAAATAGCAAATAGGTGATTTGTTCTAAATAATCGCCATAACCTACACCATCATCACGTAGTACATTGGCAAGGTTCCATATTTTTGAAATTATAGTTGAGTCTGTCATTTTATTTATTTCTATTTAACACGCTAATCACTAATCGCTTTACTGTTTCCATTTCCTCTGGTTTGCTGGAAGCGATAAAAAGGGTTAAGCTGGCTAGTGTGTCGTTACTTAATATGGGTTGCTGTTCACTGTTGAAAAGCATATTGTTATGCCGTAAAAACTTCAAGAAACACGCTGCTGCAATTCGTTTATTACCATCTACAAAGGAATGGTTTTTTACTATTAAATAGAGAAGCGTTGCTGCTTTGTCTTCCAATGTAGGATAAAAATCATCCGTTCCGAATCCTTTTGCAATTTGAGCAACGGAACTTTCAAAGCTTTTATCTTTTTCTTTACCAAAAACAGCTGAATCAAACTCGGTGAGCATTTGATTGATCAACTTATGATAGTCTTCCAAGCTTGGGTATTCTGCTTCTCTTGTGGTTAAGCCTTGGGTGTCTAATTGCTCATGGTCGTAATCATCCAATAAACTTAACCCTTTGTCAAAAATAGTGAGCCACGCATCATCTGCTAACTTTTCTTCAATAGCCTTTTCGACGGTTCGGGATAAAATTTGAATGCCATCTTTTAACAGTTTTACTTCTTGTTCTTTTTGAGCTAATCGTTTTTCATTAATACTATATCCTTTAACTAAATAGTCTTTTAAAACACTATTTGCCCAAATACGGAATTGAGTTCCTTGTTTAGATTTCACACGATAACCTACTGAAATGATGACATCAAGATTGTATAAATTAACATTTGAGGTTTGTGTTTTTCCTTCTATAGCACCGTGTTGAGTGGTTGTCCGGGATTTCCGGACAACCACTTTATCTTCAAGCTCACCTTCTTTAAAAATATTGCTAATATGCTCTGAAATAGTACGCTTATTTTTATCGAATAATTGCCCCATTTGAGCTTGGGTAAGCCAAACAGTATCTTGTTCAAATTGCACATTAATTTGAGTAGAGCCATCTTTGGCTTGATAGATTTCTATTTGGTTTTGTTTATCCATTTACTGTTTTTCCAACTGATGCATTTTTTGCACAAGTTCATTTTTCAGTTATCAAGAAATCCTTGTTAACTCAATTATGCGGTTTTTGAATATGGCCTTTTTGTCAATTTTTAACTATCCAGTATTTCCTACTAGCTGCTTTATTTCTTCTTTTTCTCCGCTTTAATTTTCGCCAACAACACACTCGCTGGTTCATAATCTGGAGAAGCTTTGCAGTTAGCAATTTCTTCTTCACTCAACAATTTGCCTTCAAAGGCTTTCTTTAAAATGCTTTGGCGAAGGGCCTGGGATTTTTCTAAACTCTCGGTAAGGCTTTCTTCTACCTTATCGCAAACGGATAAACGGGATTCTATTTCGCGGACGATTTGGTGTTGTTCTTTTAGAGAAGGTACTGGAATCTCCAAATTTTCTAATGCAGATTTTGTTAACCCTTGTCTTGTAGCACCGACATTCACATTATCAATCCAATTCTGAACTTTTGATGATTGTAAATACAGCTTTAAAAATTTAGTATTGAAAATGTTGTTTTTTGGTCTAATTATGCTGACGTGCTGATTTACTCTTCCATTTTCAAATTCCTTTGGTGCAATGTTTACTCTACCAATGGATGCTCCAGTAATATTTAACAAAACGTCTCCTTCTTGAATAATTACATTTTTTAATTTCTCAGCTTGGTTCTCATCAATGAAGGCAAGACCTTCATATTTGATATAATCGAAATGAACATTTAGTGATCTCACCAATGGAATCCCACTTTCTTTATAATTTGCCTGACCACCTTTAGGGGTTGAACCTGAACCAATTTTTGAAGTTATATTTTTTAATTTATGCTTCTTTGCATCTACAAAACACTCCCCCTCAAACGCCTTTTTCAAAACCGCTTGCCTATAAATAACCAATTGGTCTTGTGCTTTTTTAAGGTCGGCAATACCGCTATCTAAACTGCTGAAGAGTTCTTCTATTTTATTGACGATGGCTTTTTGGATGGGAATGGGTGGTAATGGAAAAGCTATCTGTAACAGATCTCTTTTTGCCAAACTTGGAATAGTGGTACTCTTATCTAATGCTTTAAAATTAAAGTAAATGCAAAAAAAATAGAGTAATCTATTATTCAATATTGAAAAGGGATAAAATCCAAATGCCGTATCAACGTTCCAAAACCTTTCTTTAACATATATAGGACTATTAATTGTCCCTTTTCGTCCAATTATTGTCGTTCCAGATTCACATAGGTAATCATTCGCCCTTCCCATAATACCCCCACTACCATAAATAGGATACTTGCCATTTCGGTCAACTACATTTTTTTGATTTTTACCACTTATAATATCAATCACATCCGCAAACGTACACTCAATCCAATCTTCTCTCATGAACTAATTTCAATTTAGATATCTTCTAACTTAGATGATTTTGAAGTGACCTTATAAGCAAATGGTCTTTTTTCTTTACTAGCTTTTTTAATGATTTCTGGCCAATGTTTTACAAGCATTTTTAACATATCCCAATAGGTATAGCCCGTTTTTGAAGGTGGTCTAAAATAAAACATACCAACTTGGTATTGCTCACACAGTTGGCGTTGTTCTCTTATACGATTGATATTGTAATCTTGCGTAATGACACAATCTTTTCCTTTGTCAAGTTTAGGAATCCAATCTTCATCTAATGCACCTTGACCAAATACTTTTTTAATAGACCTTACTTCTATAGGTTCTTTAAGACCAAAGTTTAAGGGTTTTTGCAAAAGGTTAAATCCTTCTGATAAAAGAGGCGCAAGATTTTCATCGATATATATAATCATGCGGCTTCACAATATTCTATGGCATCTTCAACCATTTGTTTCGGTACTTCATAAAGATGCGCAATAAAATCAATAGCTTCTCCTGCTTTATACATACCATAAAATGTTTCTGGATAGATATTTTGGTCTTCAAATACTGGACTACCAAACTTACGCTGTGGATCTACAACTATTGTTTTGTGTTTACCCAGAGGCCAATATCTTGAGGCTAAGTCATCTGCGCCAAAGTCAAGATTTATAAAGAATAACTTAATAATATCGAGATTAAATTGTTTCGTACCATTAAGCGTCATTGAAACACCTTCTATATCAAAATAAATATTCTTACCATCTGTACTGATGCTATCTAAAACTTCCTTTTTTGCAAAAGGAAACGGCGTTTTAAACAACTTTGACAAGTCTGAATGGGCTTGTAGAACTTGTTTCGGTTTGACTCCAGACTCAGAAAACCTCATCATTACATAAAACTCTATAAGTGTATGGAAGCTTACGGCCCTTGTTCCCTCCATTTGCCATGAATATTTGGTTTCATATTCAGCCCCTAGCTTACCATCCCAATATTTATGCATCCAAGTATATACCTTACCGTAAGATAACCTAAGTATTTGGGCTATCTCACTAGCAGTATAAATACCTATACCTAGTTTTGGTGCATTTTCGAAGTTCATATTTTTATTAAGTTCTATCAATATATAAAGGTAAGTTGTTTTTTATTTAAAGTATTAATTTTAACATTATGCTGCTAGCACTTCATTTAATTCTTCAATAATGCCATTCATTTCTGTGCCGAACAACTGGTACATTTTTCCTTTGCCGCCTTTGGCATCAAAAGGGGTGTAATCTAAATCGTCTATTTCTATATGATAGCTACTTACGACGTGGTCTTTAATCATCCGCAACCAATCCAGCTGCTCTTGGCTAAAGCGGTTGTGTTTCCCTGCGTTTTGTTTAAAAATCCACTTTCTGAAATTTTCGTCAATGGTTTTGTCATAGGCTTTTAATTCCTGGTCAATACCACAGGCTCTTCTAATCAAGGAGACCAATGCGGTCAATTCATCTTGAGGTTTTTGAGGCCCTTCGACTGCGCTCAGGGTGACATAGGCATCCCATACATAATCTGGCGCCAAGAGTGGCTTTTCAAGCCTCAACTTTTCCATTACCTCTTTGATCATTTTAAAGGTGATATCCCTGCGGTTGTAAGGCTGGTCGTAAAAAATACTCAGGGCTTTAATTTCGTCTTTGTTGGCTTCAAGGTATTCGGTAAAATCTTTTACCACTTGGGTCGCTTTATCTACCGATGTGGTATCCCATTCGCTTGTGATAATGGTGTCTATGTTATGACTGTCTATAATTTGTTCGTGCTGTTTACGTACATTTTCTACATAGTCGTTGAAGGTGCCATTAAACGTTCTACTGGCTTCTATAATTAATTGTTCCTGAGCTTTCTCTTTGGCTTCATCAATCAGACCTGGTGTTCTGTCTTGAACAGGGATTTTATCTATTTCAATTTGTGCTTTGGCTTCAATCTCATCCTGGTCGAAAGCCATAATCAACTCCTTGGTAATCTGTTTTAAATTTTTACCTTCAGAAAACTCCAGGATTTTATCCTTTTCCTTTTCTGTAATTTGCTTTTCCAAACGGATGAGACGGTTGGCTAATGACAAAAATAAATCTTCATCAACCACGCCCATGGCTACAGCACCCAATAAGTCTTTCAAAGGCATTGTTGGTTTGCGCTCCAACGGTCTGCTATCGGTTTTTTTCGACTTCGTAGCACCAACAGCATCAACAATGACGAAATGTGTTTTGCTTTTTGCTGTTCTTGTCACCAATTGTAGGGAATCGGTATTGATGGTTCGTGTACCGCGACCTTTCATTTGTTCAAAATAGTTGATGCTTTTGACATCGCGCATAAACAACAACACTTCCAGAGGCTTTACGTCCGTTCCTGTAGCAATCATATCTACCGTTACCGCAATCCGTGGATAATAGGAGTTTCTAAAGCGGTTCAAAACCGATTTAGGATCTTCTTCGACTTTATAGGTTACTTTTTTACAAAAGTCATTGCCTTCGTCAAATTCTTCACGAATAATTTTTATGATATCATCGGCGTGACTATCCGTTTTGGCAAAGACTAAGGTTTTCGGTACTTCATAATCACCATGTTCATCCACACGGTTTGGGAAGATAGTCGCTTTTAAAGCCCGTTTATATTCGCGGATGATGTTTCTGATTTGGCTGGGGTTGACCACTTTTTTATCCAAATCATTG
Organism: Gelidibacter sp. F63206; assembly: GCF_023015735.1. Lineage (NCBI taxonomy): Bacteria > Pseudomonadati > Bacteroidota > Flavobacteriia > Flavobacteriales > Flavobacteriaceae > Gelidibacter > Gelidibacter sp. F63206. The sequence continues at coordinate 21,331 of NZ_JALKAU010000086.1, read as the reverse complement.
CGTTGATAAGTGGTATCTTCATCTTCCTGTTGCCAACGTTTTTTACGGGTCAGTTTATCACGTCTATCCACAAACCAACCTGCCTTGATGGTTTCCCCGTTTTGGGAGATTTCCGTTTCAATGGTATACACATCATAAGGCACATTGACACCATCGGTTACCGATTCTTCATAGGTATATTGACTGACCACATTCTCATTAAAAAATCCGAAGGTTCTTTTGTCTGGCGTAGCTGTGAGCCCAATTAGGAAGGCATCAAAATAATCCAATACCTGTTTCCATAAATTGTAGATGGAACGGTGCGCCTCGTCTATGACAATAAAATCGAATTGCTCAATGGGTACCCGAGGTGTGTATTCTACCGGAATGGCTTTCTTTTTAGAAATTTGCTGTTGCAACCATCCCGATAGATATCGGGATTCTTCTGGATTTTCCAACTCAGCACTTTCATCGAGTTCTTCGCCTTTTAAAATAGAGTAAAGTCGTTGTATGGTTGAGATGCACACCTGACTATCCGAGGCTATATAACTTGAGGATAAACGCTGTACATTATATAATTCGGTGAACTTTCTGTTATCATCATTGGGTTGAAAGGTCATAAACTCCTGTTCCGCCTGCTCTCCAAGGTTTTTGGTGTCGACCAAAAACAAAATACGTTTGGCATCGGCATGTTTTAACAAGCGATACACAAAGGTGGCTGCGGTAAAGGTTTTGCCCGCACCCGTTGCCATCTGAATTAAGGCTTTAGGTCTATTCTTTTTGAACGAATGCTCTAAGTTATTGATTGCTACTATCTGGGCAGGACGCAGTCCAGTGGGATCTAAATCGGGCATGGACAATAACCGTTCCCTAAGACTTTTACCTTTTTTCAGCCATTCTGCAATGGTTTCTGGTTTGTGGAACCAAAACACATTCCGTCCTCTTGGCTTGGGATCTCGGTAATCTGTAAATCGTGTGATGGTGCCTGTGCTTTCATATACGAAAGGCAAAGGATCGTTATTAAGGTATTTTAGTTTGGCATTGGTGTAGTTTGAAGATTGATCCTCAACAACCGTAAGACGATGGCCTTCATCTTCACGTTTGGCTTCAATGATGCCTACGGGTTTACGGTCTAGAAACAAAACATAATCGGCCGGGCCAACATCGGTCTGGTACTCTCGTACAGCAACGCCCTTACTTGCCAATAGGTCAACTTTCTTTTTGGACTGAACTGACCACCCCGCTTCCCTCAACATGAGGTCGATTTTATCACGAGCTATTTGTTCAGGATTTTGGTTAGCGGTTGATGGCATTGATAAGTTAGGGTTTAAAGAATACTAAAGTACATAATATTTGTTAATGATTAATTTAGCATTTGTTGAAAACTCCTGAATTAACCCGGCAGTGGTGATTCAGTCAACGCGGCATTCATGGTGGGTCGTACCGACTACACGAATGCTTAGTTATTGTACATAGTTTTTTTATTCCCAGTGACTATTTAATTGAAAAAATATATTTGTATTGTGTCTCTTAATTTTGTCGTTAATTGATAGTTGTTCTGTCAATTGCTTTTCAAAATGGTCAATCAAGTTATTAATGTCAAGCATTAATTTATTTATTGAAATTAATATTTTTGGAAATTTATTTTTCCCACTTTTAGTTATTGACTCAAACAGTATTCCGTCTATTTCATTAGTTTTTTCATCTTTTCTTGGTGTGGAAATTTGTCCGCCAATACTTTCTTTATGATTGGTAAACACTCCAGAATATAAAATAAATTGTTGCATTTTGTTTGAATTAGGTACATTTCTAACCCAAGACAATGCTCCGTAAATTGGAAGGTCATTTAAAGTTAGTATTTCCGTAATTCTTTCATCAATATGTTGGTATGAATTCCGAAGCCTTTTAGCTTTATTTAACTCATTAAGAACAACTTCATTTTGATTAACATCAAAATATCTTGTGATTAAATTTAAAAAAATTGTTGCATTACTTATGATTGTCCAAACGTCTGCAAAAATTCTTGGATAGTTTTCATTTTCGCTTTTAGGTAATTTACTGAATTCAATCAACTCCACATTCAATCTTTGAAAGGTCAATTCACATATATCAATGCTAAATGTTATAGCATTAAATACTATAACTTGTTCTGGTTTTAAATTTTTAGGCGGAAACCTAAAATATGATTCTCTATCTATTATCATTTCTTAAATGCACAACGTTTCGTGTATGAGCAGTGGCGTGATTCGTCAAGGACAATTGCAAACAGGTACTTGCCGGTGGAAATTCCGAAAGAATTTCCAAGTAGGCGAGGACAAGCCATAGCTTATACTTTATTGTACACCGTTTTTATTTTATACTGTCTATTGTATAGTGTTTTCCTTTTGTCCAAATTCCACTCATTGACTTTAGTCCTTTTGGCAAAAGTTCGATTATAGATTCAACTAATATATCACTCGATTTTTTACCTAAAGTACCCAAGCTAAATTTTTCGAGTGTTTTTTTATCTTTTCTCGAATGTTGAATTAAGGCTTCTAAAAGCTCATTTACATTATCAATAGCGTCATCTTTCAGCATTTTGTCAACTTTGAATATTACTGTATTTGTAAAATCTGCATTACTGTCAAGAATTATAAGTTCGGTTCCGCCAGAGTATTTCCAAGAAGTATTTTCTTCCATTTCGTCAACAAATTCAGAAAATTTTCTTTGACTAAAAGACCAAGGAATTTCGCCACTATCTTTAAATTTTGAAACTCCGATTTCTTTCATATCTGGAAAGTCAGTTTTATTGGCGTAACCCATATATCCAACACAATAAAAGTCAATGTTCTTTCCAGCTCGATTATCTAAATATTCAAATCTTGGAATTATATCACTTTTACATATTCTGTCGAAAGTTGGCGCGAAAAGAATACAGCAAATTGGGTCTCCTTTTTCATGGATATGTCTTTCAACTTTTCGGAATGATGGTGCTTCTATCAAAATGTACAACGGTTTTGTGTATGCTTAAGTGGCGTGTTTAAGCACCTAATTTAGCAAATAAAAACCGAATAGAAAATCCGCGTGGATTTTCGTAAGTAAGCGAGAACCAAGCCATTAATTATACACGGCAAATCGTTATTCTTAATCAGCATAAGTTCCGCTTTTTGGTTTTTTACCTTTACTTGCTTTCTGAACTGTATTTGTTGATTTATTTGTTTCAAGAGTGACATTAATATCCGAATAATAAACTACCCATCTTTGATTATTTGTTCCAGTTAATGTTTCAGGACCAACTTTGCTATATTCATAAGCAATGTCAAATACATCCATTCCAATCAACGAAGAAACTTCCATTTCAGTTCCATTCGCAGTTTTAAATTTTTCAGATTCACAGCTAATTATTGCAAAAAAGGAAAGTATGAGTAGTAGTTTTTTCAAATTCATAATGTTCGGTTTATTTGGTTTGAATTTTTATTTCCATATCAATAGATATAATTCCTTTAATAATAATATAATTCCAATTATAAATCCAATTCTCGCAAACCATTTAGTTTTAGGAAATTCCTTGAGCGTTTTTTTCGCTAATTCAAGGTCAATTTTAGCTTTTTCTAATTCTATTTTTTCTCGGTCATTTTTTTTAAATTCCGCAACTGTTTTTCCTAACTCAATTTCTGTGAATCCACCTTGATTTAAAAACGATTCAGTCAATCCAGTTATTTGAATTAAATCTCCAGCTCTTGTGCTTTTATAAGTCAATATGTCTGGTCGACTATTTTGGATTTGATTTAGCAACGAAATAATTTGGTCTTCGTTATAATTTGGAAATAAATCCTTTTGAATAGATTTTACGTTAGGCATCCAAACATTTCTTTTTTTGTTAAAATGCGTAATTAAAAAATCTAATATTTTATCAAGGTCGTTCATTTTTCAGAGTGTGCTTGGTAATGTTTGCCAACGTTTCGTGTATGAGCAGTGGCGTGGTTCGGCACGGACAATTGCAAACAGGTACTTGCCAGTGGAAATTCCGAAGGAATTTCCAAGTAGGCGAGGACAAGCCATTGCTTATACATTGTTGGCAAATCGTCCTATTATACTTCTTTGTTGTTATTCTATTTAATTTTGTTAAATTAGGTAAAATTTTTATTATGTCTGAATTAGAAAAACAAGTCAACTTCAATTTGCTGATGATTGGTGTTAAACTAAATGCTTTTAAAGAAGTTTTATCTGATAATCAACTCGAAGTTTATAATAACTATATCTTGGATAAAGTTAAAATTTTAGAACCTGATATTAGACTGTTATTATCTCCCGAACAAGCCGACGAAGTACTTCGAGGTTTTCTGGGATAGCTACTGGCATATCAGATATGGCGACAAATGTTTTAAATAGGGTTTTTCATTATTAACTTTAAGATTTATGCTAACTAACAATAGCAAATTAGTCATTACAATGAGTCAATCTTTTAGAGAGATATTTGACCAGGTTCTTAATGATTATATCTATATTTTAGATCCTCCTGCGCATTTTGATATGGTGATAGATAGTGTTTTAGTTGGCCATTTAATGTACTATTCCGAAGGTTTCTATAAAGAAAATTTATTCGATGTAGAAACCAAAAATGCCGTTCTCAACCATATTTACACTTCTAATATTATAAAAATTAAAGATGCCGTATCAGACCCATGGAATTTACTACTCGGAAATCCTCACGGTAACTTACATAGTGAAAAATTAAGAAGTTTTATTGTTCAAGATTATATAAGACTCTCGGAGGATGTGAACAAATCAAAATATATTATTCAGACTCTAATTAAAGACTCCTACGAAGAAATAGTGAGATTTACTAACCCACTCTTTGGTAACCCTTCAAAAATGTTACCTGATCAGTTTTATATTAACTGCTTTATTCATCCTTTACCTTCTTTGAATTATGATGATATTCTTTATAATGCCCGCCCAGACATGATAAAAGAGCACTCAAATATAATTTTTAACAATTTATTATCAGAGACATCTAATTTTATAACTGGTTTTTTGAATGAAATTGGTGCAAAATAAGAGGCTATGAATCCACAACAATCAAAAGAACTTATCAAGGTTTTAAAACTTCAGACTGAAATTTTAAAACGTTTAAAGAACAATTTTAATTTTGTTTCAAAACCTGAAAAAGATTTCTATCAGGAAAAATTTGACAGTCTTGACAATCAGTTAATAGTTTTTCAAAAAACTCTTGAACTTTAAATCAAGTCTTTGATATAGCTTTTCGTCATTGTTTGTAATTGTTTTCATTCCCCGAAGAAGTTTTATTGCTTTTGGCAAATTCTGTCTTTTAGAAAATCATAAAATAAAAAATACTCGTAGCTTGACTTAGGGATAGTCTAACGCATTTTAGAACCCAAGCTGGCGTTTTCATCTATTTCTTTGTTTTTACGATGTTTTTTTTGGATGTTTGCCAACGTTCGGTGTAAGAATAGTTGCGTGGGATAAACACCTGAAATAACAAAAATTGACCGAGCCTGTGGAAATTCCGCAGGAATTTCTCATTGTTGGATATTCTAATAAAAAAGTTGAGTGTTCATTATCTATAATTCCATATAGTTTTCCCCATTCGCCTTTTGTCATATTGTTCTAAAGTTTATTTTAATCGATGAGTTTTGCCTGTCCATCGTTTTGTGTATGAAGCGTTGGCCATTTCGAAACACTTCATTTTCAAGTTGCCGCAAAATTTTATTTGTTGCTCTAAGTTTCATTTTAACCACTTATTGCCCAATGTTTTACCCACTTTTATGTATGCCAGTGCTTTCTTTTCGGTCAGCGTTGGGACAACCATACTCTTTGACAAGTTTTGGCTTGTGCGGTCGGCTTTTTGAGTGACTTGGCAATGTGTATGGATGCTAAGGATTAGCTATTAAAGTGAATCAATAAATGCTGCAATATTCGGCCAAGACCAAACTTGGGTATAAACACCAGCAAGGTCTGTTCGGTCATTTGTATATGCCCAAATTCCTCTAACTTTTTTACCCTCTTCTTTAGCACATTGGATTTCCCATTTCTGGCCGCTTGAAGTCAATGAATTTTTGCTTACCAAAGCGATTACACCGTCAGAACGTTTGATTCTTGTTCTTACTCTTTCTTTCCATTCCTTGTCATATGGCTGTTTTACTGACATGTCAATGTACTCGAATGGTGATTTAGTGTTCAAAGATTGTCCTTTCAAGAGGTCTCTTTGTTTGTCGTCTTCTATTGCAAATGCAATAAATACTACTTTTTTATCTGCCATGATTTTTTATTTAAGGTTTAAATTCTTTTGTCTTTTACTAATCTCCAATAATGGTAACCCAATGCAGTTAGTCTACAATTTTTTGAATGCATTGCTGCAAAGTACATGTGTTGTTCGTCAACTGGAACAACCAAACCAACACTTGCTAATTTTTGTAAATCTTTAAAGACTGAAACATTTTTCTCATTTGCATAAGGTTCTGTAAACTCATGCTCAATAGCTGGGTCGTTGGTGAACTCAAATGATGGGTTGAGTTGAAATTGGTCTTCAGGTGTTGTGAAGTATTGATTTAATCGTCTCAATATTTCAGATGACACTTGTGGTGTAACAGTTCTTAATGATGTAAAGCGAGTAATATTTGTTTTAAAAACTGGTCTTTGGTCCCATGGGCCAAGTGCTTGGTCAATATAAGAGTAAATACCACCAGGTGTGATATGTCCTCTTAAATCTGCTGCGCCACCTTGCAAAGCATCTAATAATAGATTTGTAAATACTCCATGTCCATTTACTTCAACGGAAGGCTCGTCATCCTTACTTGCGGTAAGAATTGAAACGCCTTCGCCAATTTGTGCATTCTGATTTCCACCCAATTTAGGTGTTCCGAATGCTCCTGAATGACAACAATCCAGTATGATTACACGGTTTTTCGCTTTTGATTCATTTGCAATGTTCAGGATTTCGTCCATTGAAATACCTTCATCATTCGCTTTGTAATCAGGAGTTACAATTATTCCACCGCCAGTTTCATCAAAAAATCCATGACCAGAAAAATAAAATAGCGCAGTTTCACAATCGCCTGCAAATAAATCTTTGATATGACCTTTTAAACCTCCTTTCGTTGGAACATCATTAAGTAATCTCACGTCAAAATTTGGAGAACCATCCCCGTTTGTTGCCAATGTATTACCAAATGCAGAAGCGTCATTGATGCAGCCAAATAATTCTGCATTTGGATAGTTGTTAATACCGACTATAAGTGCTTTTCTCATATGTTAAAAATATTTACGCTTCTATTTTCTTTAATTATTCCATCTGAAAACCATGTATCGAATTGTGAATAAGAATATTCAGCTTCAATTACCCAAAGTTTATCTTCATTGGTTCCACTAACAGGTAGTTTTTTAATAAATGGATATAAAGAAAGATATTCCTTACCCTCAAATGACTTTGGAGGAATCCTTTCTTTAGCCACTGGAATTATTGCACACCTATTTGTACTTCCATCAACATATCCAAGCTCCCAAGGAATCCATTTGGACATTGAAGCATTTACAGAAATTGCAAGAAGAAGTGATTTTGAGCACTTCATTCTTTTTCTTACAAGTGAGGCAGATTCTTTAGTGACGTTGGAGCGATCAAGGTGTGGATCAACTATCCAATCAACATAAACAGAATACCCAAAATCTGTCAACTCTTGATAAAGTCCTTGTACTTCTTCTCTATCTAAAAAGCTATGAGATAAAAAAATATCAAACACTTTATTTTCAGAAACATTTTGAGCACTAAATAATTTTTGTTCAAATAATCTTTTTTTACTTAAAGCAATGTCTTTTAAATATGAACTACTATAAATACCCATACATTTAAATCCTTTTAATGATCTTTACCAAATTGTCCTAAGACCATGTGATTATTATTTTACCTCTTAATTCGGTCGGAATAGCCCTTGATTGTTCTTTTTAATGTGCATGCCAATTACTGTAAACCTACTTCTTTTGCACACTTTCTTTCCCAACGTGTACTACTTGAATATCATGTATTTTTGCTCAAAAGAACAATCATACCATCACAGGATTTTATTTTTGTACGGCATTCTCGTTTCCAAATTTCCTCATACCAAGGTTGCTTTACAGACATATCTACAAATGTGAAAGGCGACCGCTCGTTTTTAGCTTGTAAAACTAAATAATTCCTGTACTGCTCATCTCCAATAGCAAAACTGATACAGATACATTTCTTTATTTCCTTTTCCGTACCTTCTTCATCTTCAAATAATGCTTTTAGAAGCAGAGCAACTGCACCGGCCCTAAGTATTACTGGCCACATAGTCTTTCTATTTATCTTGTTCTCAATTATTCATGTTTCTATTTGTTCAGCGTTGGCAAACGTTTTTAATACTCACTAATTAAATCAGCTATCTTATCGTCATATGGTTTAAATACACTTAATTGGTAATTATTATACCTTTTTGTAATATACGCCTCAATCATATCAAGTCCATATTCAATCTTATTGGTATTTGATGCGTTCATATTTTCGCAAATCATTTCGTTTTCTTTTATCTCTTTTTTTATTTGTAAAAGAAAATTCATTTGTGACTGTTCTGAGTTTATTTCTTGATTTATTTTAAGTTCTAACTCTTTTGCTTCTTTATTATATTTTTCTCGACCAATTAATAAGCTAAATTTAATCGAATAAAAACTCCAGTTTATGTCGGTATAATTATACTCCTCGATTTTTCTAAGATATTTTTCTCTTCTTCCCTTTACTATTTCGGTCGCTAAAAGAGAATTTGCGTGGTCTTCAAAGTAGTCCGAGTAATTAATGAAAAGGTCAATGTACAAATCATAAATGTTCACAACACAATCGTAAGAATACTTAATAATGCGTCTATTAATATATTCCATATAAGTGTCTACAAGAAGTTGTTTATATTTTCCTTTTTCTTCCCTACGCTTTAAGATTAACGCTATAATAATTCCAATAATTAGAGTGGCTACAATACTTAAAATCGGTATGATTATGTCCTTAGTAATATCATACCAAGTAATTGGATTTTCTATATTATCCATTATTTTCTGAAATCCTTTTTCAATGTTTGCCAATAATTGTATATTAAACATAATGTTCCTATAAAGCCTATTTAATATCTATTAAACATATGTTCAATATACCCATTATATTTTCTTAAATATCATTAGGACCATTTACACTATAAGATAAAGATTTTATCACTCAGAAAAACTTTCATTAACGCTATAGTTAGTACATGAATAGAGTACGAGTAGGTACCACTACCCTCTCTCACTTTCCAATTACCTCCACAAACATACTCCAACAATAATCTGCTAATAACTATACAATTATATAATCATCCAAAATACCAACTTACACTCAATATTCCTATAAGTAGAACTACGTATTTTTCACAGGACCAATTAAATTATTTTCAACGTTCTTCCTGACAACAAAAAAAAAGGCCTTTACAGTGTTGTAAAAGCTTTCTTTTCGATTCTTAATCACGTTTTTCTTATTCAAAACAGCACGAGCGTGACGCTTGCAGGGCCATAAAATCATTTCAGATCTTGAATTATTATGAAATTCTACAATAGTTACTGCTATTGTAAGTGATTTTTTAAAAACTCATTGTAAACCCAATGCCATTTCCATTCGCTATAATTTCAAACTCTGGCTTAAATTCATAGTGCGCGGTCGAATTCAGGGAAGAATTATATAGTTCTACCGCTTGTTTTGCTTTTTTATTGGCGCTTGAAGCAATAGGAATTGCAACAACAATTAGACCAGCTCCTATTCCGGCCAAAGTCCAATTCGCATCTCCACCTCCTACAGCAGTCCCTATTGGCCAACCAATTAGTCCTCCACCAGCAAATCCAATAATGGAGGAAAGTGTATTATTGGATTGGGCTTTTTTAATTAATTCAAACGCTTGTTGGTTGGATTCCATTGTTTTGACCAAATTACCCATTGTCAGTTTTTTTCCACTCTGCGTGAATTTATACCCACCAAACACTTTTTCCATTTCAATCTGTTGGCTGACGCATAAAGTCATAGCTGCAAATGCAAACGTTAGCGTCAAAATCATTTTTTTCATATTCTAAATTTTTATTTTGGTTAAGTAACTTACAAGATTTACGCATGAACATGAGAACAAATGTTCAAATTATAAATAGCCATCCAAAATACCTACTTTAACCCAACTTTACAATAAGAAGAACTACGAATGTTATCTACAACATTTTATTTATTTACTGAATTTTCCTCCAGCCAACAACATTGTTTTTAATCTTCTTGAAAAAGAAGTTTTTATATATTTTCCAGGAAAAGATATAAGTATCACGGTTGCGGCACCATAACCCCAAAGACCCAACTCTACCCCTCGTCAAACCAACAATTCCAATCCAACCAAGCCTCATCCTGGCAAATCGTTAGTCACAGGCTCATCTCTCCAACAGTCAGAAAGTCAACAACATGGTATTCAACTTAGTCCGTGCCGAAAATACGAATGTTTGGTTATTATGAGGGTTTTTAAATTTTTCCTTCAGGAGTGGCAGATTTAGAAGACTTCAGTTTCAATTCCAATATGGTGCGATTAAGAGTTTTAAAACCCAATAAACTATGTCAAAGTATAGTTAGTTTCAATTCCAATATGGTGCGATTAAGAGAGGCACCCATTCACGGACACTGCCTGCTGGATGGGATGTTTCAATTCCAATATGGTGCGATTAAAGGGCTCAATTCGCATTCAATTGCTGATTGGGATCAGCGTTTCAATTCCAATATGGTGCGATTAAGAGTAAACCATCACAGACAGATACAGTTGTTATCTCTTACGTTTCAATTCCAATATGGTGCGATTAAGAGTAGTTCCCCTAATGGTTTCTTCAGTAGTAGGATCAACGTTTCAATTCCAATATGGTGCGATTAAGAGAGAGAGAAGGCAAAGGGAAAGTTTACTTCATTCCTTCGTTTCAATTCCAATATGGTGCGATTAAGAGGCTATTTTGGCTCATTAATGCCACTTGTTGATGTTTGTTTCAATTCCAATATGGTGCGATTAAGAGCTTGAAAGCTGAAATTAGAACAGAAGCAAGAAAGCAGTTTCAATTCCAATATGGTGCGATTAAGAGTGAAAAAGCAGACCAAACAATTTACGAATATTTAAGTTTCAATTCCAATATGGTGCGATTAAGAGATGGCTGGCCGACGAATTAAAGTTTATAAAACTTTGTTTCAATTCCAATATGGTGCGATTAAGAGTTCGCCAATGTCGTAAGCATCATGCTGACCTGTTGGGTTTCAATTCCAATATGGTGCGATTAAGAGCCGTTAAAATACAAAAAAATACATCTGATAATCAGTCCATTACCCAGTTTTATTACACGTAATTTAATTTTAAAATCGTCAATGTCCAATTCTATGTTTTTACTATGGCTACGACGGCAATGTTATGCATTGACTATCAGTCAAATAAACTATCAAGATGTCAAAGATCACCAAAACAAATCGATTCTTCAGGGCTTTGACGATTATAGAAATGACCCAAGTTCATTTTTTTCTTTACCCATAGCCTCTTTATTCAACCATTCTTCACTCCTGCTGGTGAAGATAATTAAACTATCTTCCTCTTCATTCATGATTTCTTTTGCTTTCATTTTTAACTCGTTTAGCTGTGAAGAGGTTAATGCGCCTTCAAAAACAGAGTTCTGAATCCAATTGAGATATTGCCTACATAGCTTAAGCATCTTGCCAACTCTCTTTTGCCCAATATCATAAACTATGATGACGCACATTCTACCACCACGCTTTAAAAGGTTGATACTCCTCGATTTTCATAATATGTTTAATCAACTTATAGGTTTCTAACTTTACCAAATGTTTATAACTCACACTTCTGCCTAGTTTTCTGTGTTTAATCGAACGATCCAATCGTTCTTCCCATAATTTCAAGACTTTCTTTTTGCCAGATTCATTCAATAAGCAACTGTTCAATTTTCTATTGAAATCCTTTTCACTCAAAATCTTTTTATTCAATAAACTGAAAATTAATCTATCGACAAGAATCGGCTTAAAAATCTCAGAAATATCCAAAGTCAAGGAATATCTTCTAAATCCGGGTTCGTGCAAAAAACTAATCGTGGGATTAAGCTGCGTGTGATAAATCTGATCCAAACACAACGTATAACACATCATATTACAAAATGAAATCAGTGCATTGATCTCATTGAAAGGCGGTTGTTTCGTTCGGTTTCCCATTTCAAAACCGGGAATAATCTCCTCGAAAGCACAATAATATACTTGACGGATATTGCCCTCCCAGCCCATCAATTCACTGATGGAAGATGCATTTATTTTGGCTTGATTGTAGGTTTCAATTTGTTCAATGTGAGTTGCTAAGTTTCTTTCTCTACTTTGATAATACTTTAAATTCCGAAGCATATTTATCGCAGCTCCTTCTACAATTTTTTGAGCAACCTCCATGCGCATTTTTCCTGAAGTATAGCACTTTACCTGTTCAACAATCACCTTGCCGCTGAGCAAATAATCTTTGGGCATAAAGCTACCGGTATAGTGCTCATAAAAATCAAAAAAATGAACAGGAATTTGATTTTTACCCAAAAAATTATACATCGCAGAATTCGCGTCCAAAGATCCAAAACAGTATAAATTTTTAATCCCAGCAACAGGTAAATACTTTGCCGGCCCTTCATTCCCATTTTCATCAATAGGCTTAAACTTTAAGGTATTGTCTTTTCGGCTCAGACGACCTGGATTAAATAAGTAGTAGGATTTTTTCATGGTATTTTCAATTTAAATCTCCCCTGCATAACAAAAATCATTATAGCTACAACTTTTGTAAATTCTTGCATGAATCACAGGTGGACAGGCAACATTATTTACCACAGCCTTAATTTCCTGAATCCTTTTTTTAAATAAACGATATCTTCCTCATCTAAAAACACCTCTTCTCTTTCCCGCAATTTGGGATATTCTATAATCCCCTTCTCGACCTCAATAACGTTCAACTCTAAAAGCCATAAATAAAACTTTACTTGCTAAATATGCGCATCTTCAACTTTATTGCTGAGTTTGGTTTCATGAACGACCTTATCTTTCGTATCGTAGAAATCGATTTTTCCTGTCAGATTCATTCCATTGTGGTGTCCAGACAGTTCTATTTGCGTATAGCGCTCACTTCGTTGTTGGTAGGATTCTTCTTCAATGACTTTTCCTTCGGCAACGATGTCAGAAGTGTGTTCCATCTGAATATCATTCGCAAACAACCAAAGTTTTCGTTTGCAAAGTCGGTGGTAATTGATATGGGTCCCGGTGAGATTCATGAGGCGGAAAAAATTAAGGAGCCTTTCAGCTCCTATTACAGTAATTTTTAAATTTGATTCTCATAATCAAATGCCATTATTCTATTGTACAACTCTTGTTCTGCTTTTTCAATTGCATCTACAGACTCTGATTTTGTTTGGATATATCCACTTGCTTGGAGTGCTACAAAAGTTTCAACACCTTGCATTTTTTCTTCGATAATGGGTTGAGCCTTTCCGGAATCTTCTTCTGATAACTTGGCGCGAATACTCCCTGCAATAAGGTTGGCATTATTACTGATAGAAATTGCCAAAGTATCCATCAAACTAAAAGTTCGTGATTGGTTAGAGGTTATCTTCCAATTGACGATTGCTTTGGCCAATGCTTTGGCCAATTTTTCTCTTAATTCTTTAGGCGCAACTAAACAAGGTCCAAAAATATTACTTGATTCTGTCCAGCCTTCATTTCTCAATCTATGAATAGTTTCATCTGCCATTTCGGGTTCAAAAGAATTTAAACTGACACAGAACAATCTACGTAAATCGATGGCAATATCAGAAACGAATAATCCAGAAGCTCGACTTTGGTTGGGAATCCATTTTCTACTTAAACTTCTGTCTTTTCCTTCCAAAAATTGGACAATTTCTTCTTCCGATAATTCATTACCGTTTTCATCCCGAACGATGACAATATTATTTGGACGGTCACTTCTGTCAAATGAAGCATTGTCACTATCTAATCCTGCCAATAATGGATGTAAACCTCTCATCGCTGAAATGGATAGTGGACTTCTTCTTTTCAACGTTCGTTCTTTACCCCCTTTTGCAGCTTTCATCCAACCTCCAAACAACTGATCGGGATACGTGGGATCGCAAGTTCCGTAAACTTCACCTTCTTTTAATTCCTTTTGTTTGGTAACATCAAAAAGAAAGGTTGTTGGGCTTGGTACAACATTTAAATGTTCTGAAATAGAATCCACAATAGATCGTTTGACTTGTTGACCACTGGAAAATGGAATACGGCGATTAAATTGTGCATCATAATAATATTTTTGACCATCTGAAACGCAGAAAACTGTGTGTTCCGCTCTTTTTAAGGTTCTGATGTAAATTGTATTGTTCATAATAAGTAGTTTAAATAATTTTAAGATTGTTTTTCTTCAAATGCGTAATCGAATTTTAATAAAGTACTGAAATAACCGAATTCCTCATTGGTCATTAAATGCACTTCATCTTTTAGATTTTTTAATGCATCCAAATCGGAACCTCCAAGAACAGAAATCATTTCTGTCAATGCTTCAATAAAACCACGTTTGGATTTAGCTCCAAATAAATCTTTTTCAATTAAATTCTTTCCGGTAGTGCCTTTCGCATTACTTCTATACCTTAAAATTAGCTTTGCCAACTCAGAGGTATAATCTGTGATTTGTTCTTTGTTTTTTGATATCATAGCGATTAACCAAGTTTTATAAGATTGATAAATTAATATTTGTTCTTCATTTTTGAATGAAAGGTTTTTATTATCTTCCATATATTTTTTCAAACTATCGGGTCGAAGCGCGTGTAAGCCTATATTTCCTAATTCACACGCTCTTTTGATGTGTATACCAAATAAGGATTGAAAAGTTTTTGTTTCAAAAGGTACATCTGTATGAAACAATTGTTTAAACACATCTTTCAGTCTTCGTCCTTCTTTTAAATAAATCGGAATAAATCCAATGGTTTTATTGGTTTGTCCGAGACTATAGATATAAGCATTTAAAGTTTTTTCAGGGAATTGATTGGAAAGGCTGAAAAATAAGTTGGACCAATTGACTGTATTGACTTCTGCTAAGGAAGTGTCCACTTTGAATATTTGCTCTTGTTCCAAGTCAAAAAAGTTAAAATGCTCAGTATAATTTTTGCTTAATTTATAAGTTAACCATTGGCCATTCCAAGAATTAATTTGATTGCCTCTTAGCTTTTCCAAAGTAGGATCATTCAGGTATATTCGATAATGCTGCCAACCTTCAAAAGTTGCCAACGTAATTTCAGCATCATTGATCAAAAGATTAAATCCTCCTGCTACGCCAACTCCTAATCCTCCACCAATCCAGGAAAGATAAATATCCTCTTCATCGGCTTCAATTACGATATCTGAAACCAAACCTGAAGTGCTCGCAAAGTCTTTACTTTCCGATGCTGGAAAACCTATTGCAAAACTCGCATCAGGCTCCTCTTCTTCTACTTTTGAATAAAGGTTCTCTAACTTCTCTAATCGCTCATCAATAGATAACAGATGCGGTTTTTGACCATTTTTCATTTGCACAAAAGGTGAATTTGTTACCCATTGCATATATTTCGGATGATTAAAAAACAATTCAAAATACACTTCCTCAAAAAACTCTTTTGCCGAATAGTTCTTTTTGTACTTTTCGTTATATGCTTTTAAAAATGTTTTGCCTACTAATGTGGTTATCATATAAATTGGTTTAAAACATTAAAATTCTCCTGTTTAATTTCACTTTGATCCAGTCCGAATTCTAAATCGTATGCTTTGTCTGGAACAATAAATGGTCTATTCCCTTTTTCTGATTGTTCCATTTTTGCTACTACCCAATAGGCAACTGACATTTCCACATTTAATCGGGTTTCAAAATCTCCGTTTTCATATTTTTCAACATCAGATTCTGTAATGCAGCTTACGCTATCAATTTGCAATAGCTCAAAAAGAATCGCTTTACTTCGATGTGTTAATTTCCCTAACTGAAAGCCTGTTTCCGTTTTAAAAACGCAGTGTTCTTCTATTTTTAAGAAATCAATTTCGGTATAAACTTGATCGATCTTTTGTTGTAAATCTTTCTCTCTTAAAACTTCGCCATCAGCTAAAACTTCAAATGTTTTTTGCAAAATGTTCAAATTATAAGGTCTGGCTTCTTTGACGGTTTCTGGAGGAGCAATCACATAAATATCTTTATAGTTACCAATCGTATCCCTTGTTCTTTTTCGATTCACTCTTCCAAATCGTTGAATCATCGCATCCAAAGGAGCAGTGGCGGTAATCATAAGGTCGAAACTAATGTCTAAACTCACTTCTACTATTTGTGTAGAAACCACTATACAAGCTTCCTGACTGGTATTAAATTCAAAAGTTGGCAAGTTATTGTCATCCAAACCTAAAAGTTGTTTTTCTTTAAGGTTTCTATCTCCCCTTTTGAATTTACTATGCAACAACAAAGAAGAAGTATTCGGAAAGCTATCCTTAATTAGTCCATACGCTCGCTGCGCTTCTTTTATAGTGTTCATTACGATTAGAACTTTTTTATCAGAAGCTACATTTTCTGAAATTATATTTTCAGCCAACTCAAAAGAGTCTATTTTGTGAATGATATGCCTGTTGAATTGTTCTAATTCATCATCACATAACCTTACCTCTAACACATTATCACCTAGTAAATTTCTAATTCTCTGATATAATATACTTGGCATCGTAGCAGTTCCAATGTGAATTCTGCAATCCAATGATTTCAAAACTTCTATAAGCTTCAATACTAATGCTTGTGAAATTCCTGAGTATGTATGAACCTCATCCAATATTACATCACAACCTTTAATATCCAAAATCATAGCTTCATAACCATTCATTCCCAAAGCAATCACAGCCAATTGATGAGGCGTAAGAATTTTAACTGATGAACCCATTAAATTTTGCAAAGAAACTTCTTCGTCTTGTTTTCTTTTTACAATAATGGAAGTGGAATGTAAAACCCGAATATCTAAATCGGGATTATCCTTTTCCAAATCATTTCCTACTCGCTTAAACATGGCGTTAATCGATGCTTGGAAAGGCAATGTATAAAAAACACGTCCTTTACATCTTCTAAACAAATAATCTGTCTTCCCTGCACCTGTACAAGCCACTACCATGGTGTGCTGCTTGCTTGAAATCGAGTTTTTTAGTGATAGCGGAAACAATTCATCCTGACGATTATAAAAATCCAGATTTGGTGATTTTAAAATCCTTTTTACTTGATTATCAGTTTTATCAATCAGAGTTGATGCAAAATAATCGGAAGCCATTAATAATCCTCGCCATTTGGAATATCCTTTTTCCTTTGTAACCCGTTCACAATAATTAATACAATATTCTAAATTATCAAAGGCTTCATCTCTCGAAATAGATTGACAGGAAATCCCCAATTCATTAAAAATCTTTAAAGCAACTAAACTCCATTCCTCCCAGTTTCCCAAGTGAAAATCCTCGTAGTCATCATTTTCTTCCAAATCAAGCAAACCTTTTCCGCCAATATCCTTCAGCACTGATTTATGATGACCAACAACCATTTCAATCAAGAAATCATGTTGCTCTTTTGGAAATGCAGAAAGGAAGTATAAAGAAGCGATTTCGTGGCGAAATACACTATTTTTATTTGTCTTTCCTCTTAACCTTTCTTGAAAAAACGGATGTGCCTTACCAATATCATGCAGAATAGCTCCATGATAGGCAATCGCTTCATCTATATCTAAATATTTAGCAAATGCTTTTGTAGCCACTGCTACTTGCTGTAAATGAGTGGTTAAAATTGTCCATTCCGGTCCCGATTTAGCAAATATAGTTTTCATCCTAAATACGATTAACGGGTGTACCTACAATTTTCAGCCAACCGAACATTGGTTCATTCGTTAATCTATGATATCCAACGTGAAAAGCATCTTTATTCCTATCAAAAATCAATTCATACCCATTAAAAATTTCTGGAGTATCAAAATCATCTTTCGACACTTCTATGAAACTACTCGGCATTAAAAGGTCTTCATTTCTGCATAAACATATATGTTGCTCAAAAGCCCTATCAGCGTCTTCTTTTGTTGAAAAAGCCAAATGTAAAATTGGCTCTAACAGCACGCCTCGTATTAATACTGCGGTTGGTCTATCAAAGAGTATTTGTTTTCCTTTTCTAGTTGAGTTCCATCCCCTTGTTTGAATAACCTCTTGTTGTTGATTGATTTGAGAATAGGAAAGCCGATGCCCTTTAATCTTCTTTATCCCAATTTCATTTAGCAACTCCGGAAACAACTTTTTTTCAATGCCCTCCACAATACTCGGTGTCAAAAATTGTTGAGAAAAAGTCTCGCTATCTCTTACCGCAGTCCAAGGTTTAATAAAACCAAAAGGTCCTGAATATTTTACTACGTAGTACTTTTCCATAATCACTTATTTTAATGCGCCAAAACCAATTCCAGTCGAATTTCCTAATCCCGTACACCATGCGAATGCAATTTGTTCGGGCGTTCCTTCAATAATAATTGGAGCTAAGGATGTCCGGTTTTTAATTCCTTTATACGTCACTAATTTTGTCTGTCTGAAATTAGTTTCAGGATTTAGTCTAATGGAAATGCCTTCAGATAATAGATTTGCTTTTTCTAATCTATTTTTAAAACTTTCGGTCAACACTTCTTCAAAATTATTATCCTCCAGTGTAACATGGCTAATTTTGTCTTCTTGTTTTATTTTCAATAATACCGGACTCGCCATTAGAAATTTTTCACTCGAACTAAAGTCGGGTATATTTTTAATTTGCACATCATTTACTTTCACCCCATGAAACATTTCTGGATCTTCAAGTATACCTTTTATGATTTGCTTTAATAAAGATTCCTTATAGGTTCCTATAAAAAAATAAGCACCATCTTTCAAATTGATACCTTTCTTACTTGCAATTGTGTTTTGAATCCATGAAAAGGAATAATGTCCTGATTTACCATGAACTCCATTGTCTTTTCCAATCCATTTGTGAATCACTCCTGTCAATAACTCTTGATAGTTAAACGGTATCGATTTGTCATTTTTTCTAAGGCTTAAATATATTCTCATGTCTTATTTTATTTTCCCTTTAAATATAAATCTATTTTCAACATTTACCCAGCTCCGCTTCAATCTATAACCAATTTTGATCAATCTTTATACATAATGTTTCCACCACTATATTGGCCTATTAATGAAAACAGAAATGTCATTAGTATTTAAAACAAATTGGAAAAACTATAATGAAGATTTAACCATAAAAAGCAGCATTATTGGTGTTTAGGGTTTACAAGTATATTAGCAATTACAGCCGAAAACATTAACAACTTATAACTAATTATTTTTGGACGGGTCACCCACATCCTCTAAACCCCAAAATACCACCTTTCCCACAACCTTCCTATACGTAGAACTACGTATTTGTACATGACCTTGGTGTAGGCTTCCCCAACATAGAACTGTTGGTTAATTCACAATTTATTAATGGTTTCTATAAATGTTTTTTGGGAGCGCAACCAGTGTCCTTTCTTTAACCAATGTTAACCCATTCACTTTGAACCTTGTCATCGGAGAGTGAATTTATGGATCTTGGAATTCTTGGTGGAATCGTCAAAAATGACATAAATAACAGCACGAGCCATAGTGCCACTTCCCTTAACCTCAATCTTACAAAGGCGGACAAACTGTTTTACACATTTAACTTCTTTACTCGCACCTATTAATCTCTTCGGAACTGCTGCTCCTAAACACTCAGCACCAAGACTTTCAATCAAAGCACCTTTAGGTGGTTTAGAGCCATCACCTATACAACGACTCTGATGGACCTACCATCATCTTATTTACAGCTTTCAATCTTTTATTGCCGTGGTTGATTCTGGGCACACTAAGAATAGTTGCGGTGGCAAGCACCTAAAATACTAAATATTGACCGAGCCTGTGGAAATTCCGTCCTGTCACTCTTTTTAGCGTGAAGGATTTTCCATGTAGGCCAGGACAGGTCATTGCTTATACACATCTTAGTTATTGGCAGTAGTTTTATATAATGCGATAATTTCATTTTGAATTAATTTTTAAATCAAAAATATTATTGTATATTCACAATCGTATAAGGGTAAAAATCCAATTATGAGCGTAAAAGTAAAATCAGAAGATTCAAATAAGAAGAAAGGTGTAGTATCAGCGAGGGTTGCTAGAAAAGGAAGGAATCCAGCTAGTATTACTAGATTCTCACCTTCTTGGGTAGTTGTTAACTCTAAAGATGCTCCAGGATTCAAATTAGAATTAATAAGTCGTATTAGAGAAGGTGTTAAAAAGTCAGATTGGAAACAATTGATTCAATACACAGGTTCTACTGAAAAAGAGTTCGAACATATTCTTCCTACATCTATAAGTAGTATGCAGAAGAAAACTATTTATGGAAAAGAGACGTCTGAACGTATTTATGAATTAGCTAGATTATTTGGATTAGGTTATGAGGTCTTTGATTCCAAAGAAGATTTTAAGAAATGGCTAATGACTCCATCCAAAACTCTTGGCAATAAAGTTCCATTTGAGCTACTTGATAGTAGTTTTGGTTTTGAAATGGTAGAAAACGAAATCATTAGAATTCAATATAACGTTTACAGCTAATGATAGTCAGATAATGATAGTCTTCAGAGTAGCTAATGTAAAATATAAAGACAAAACATTGTCCGGCATTGGTGCTGAAAAAGTTGGCGGAAGATGGAATTCAGTGGGTACGAGAGCCGTTTATTGTTCAGAAAACATTTCATTAGCGTTATTAGAATATTATGTTCATTCCGAAAACATTGCATATTTACCTAAAGAAATTTTAATTGCAAAAATCCAATTTCCAGACGAGTTTTTAATAGAAGAATTAAAAGAACTTCCCGAAAGATGGAATCAATACCCATATTCTTCCAAAACCACAGAGGTTTTTACGGAATTAGCAAAAGACCGAAATAGATTTGCTTTAAGAGTGCCATCTACTATTGTCGGTCTTGAATCAAATATTATTCTAAATCCTTTATTTAAAGATTTTGGAAAAGTTGAAGTAGTCGAGTTTATTGAATTGCCAATTGATGAAAGGCTGAAAAAAGATATACGATAATAATCTATATTTTTGGAGAAGAGGAGAATTACTGCCAACGTTATGTGTCGAGTAGGAAAAGGGAGTTTCACCCTTCCCCTCTCACAGAACCGTACGTGATAGTCTCCCATCATACGGCTCTTCTAATTTAATCCACA
>NZ_JALKAU010000085.1:0-32767 GCF_023015735.1 Gelidibacter sp. F63206 | reverse complement strand
TCCTGTTATTTCAGGAACAACGGGATGGTTAGAACATTATGATGAAGTGGTCGCTTTATGCCATGAAAAAAATGGAAGTTTTCTTTATGCTTCCAATTTTAGTTTAGGTGTAAATATCTTTTTTGAATTGAATAAAACGCTATCTAAACTCATGACAAATCTTCCGCAATACAACATCAGTATGGAAGAAATTCATCATACTCAAAAACTGGACGCCCCAAGTGGTACCGCGATTACTTTGGCGGAAGAAATTCTTAAGAACTCAAAATACGGCACTTGGACGCTTGATGCCGCAAAATCACAGCAAGACTTACATATCAATTCCAAACGCATTGACAATATCCCGGGAACCCATGAAGTGATCTATAGCTCATCAGTAGATACTATAGAAATTAAACATACGGCCCATAACCGCGAAGGTTTCGCGCTTGGCGCCGTGATTGCCGCAGAATGGATTGCAGGAAAAAAAGGTGTGTTCTCAATGAAAGATGTGTTAAACATTGGTTAACTTATTAACGATTTTTTAATTACGATTTATCATTTACAATATATTTGTTAAACGGGCTTTAAAACCTAACTATTAACGCCTTAATTTTCAAATTAATAACGACGATCAGATGACATTTACAGAATGGTTTATTTTCTTTTTCGTGATACAGGTCATACACGGACTTGGTACATGGAAATTATACATTAAAGCTGGCCGACAGGCTTGGGAAGCTTTCGTACCAGTATATAACGCTGTGGTTTTAATGAAAATCATTAACCGACCTTGGTGGTGGACCATCTTACTTTTTGTACCCATTGTCAATTTGATCATGTTTCCAGTGGTTTGGGTTGAAACCGCTAGGAGTTTCGGAAGAAATTCAACGACAGATACGGTTTTAGCGTTGGTTACTTTAGGCTTTTACAATTATTACCTGAATTATATTGCAGATGTTGAACATGTCAAAGACCGTAGTTTGCATCCAAAATCGGCGGCAGGAGATTGGATCAGCTCTATTTTATTCGCCATTGTGGCGGCAACGATTGTCCATACCTACTTTATACAGCCATTTACCATTCCGACGTCCTCCTTGGAAAAAACATTGTTGGTGGGCGACTTTCTATTTGTGAGCAAATTCCATTACGGGGCGAGACTTCCAATGACCACAGTGGCGGCACCGATGGTACATGATACCATCCCTGTGCTGAACATCAAATCTTATCTTTCCAAACCTGAACTGCCTTATCTAAGGCTCCCTGGTTTTCAAAAGATTAAACGCAATGATATTGTGGTTTTCAACTGGCCGGTTGATACCATGTTAGACATGCGACATACCGATAAGTTCTACTATAAACCCATCGATAAAAAGACCAATTATGTAAAGCGTAGCGTAGGATTACCAGGCGATACCCTCTCCATTAGAGATGGCTATGTGTACATAAATGGGAAACAAAATGTCTTGAACGACCGTGCTCGAATTCAATTTTCGTACAATGTTGCCTTTAAAGGTCAAATCACTTCAAATGCGCAGGTCTATGACATCCTGAAGCGATTTGACATGACCGATGGCCTAGGCTATGATCAAGAAAATGAGACTTGGATTATTCCCGCAGCGACTGAAGAAGCGGTAGCGAGGGCAAAAAACCATCCAAATATTGCATCGATAGAAATCCGTAAGGACTCTTTGGGCAATCGTGACTCTGGAATATTTCCGATGCATCCTGCCTATGATTGGAACAATGATTATTTCGGTCCTTTATATATCCCGGAGAAAGGAAAAACCATCACTTTAACCGCCGAAAACCTTCCTTTGTACAAACGTGTCATCGATGTGTATGAAGGCCGTGACCTTTCTGTAAACGGTAACCAGATCAGTATTGACGGTCAAGTCACCAATCAGTACACTTTTAATCAGGATTACTATTGGATGATGGGTGATAACCGTCACAACTCACAGGATTCCAGAGTCTGGGGTTTTGTGCCTTTTGATCACGTCGTAGGAAAACCTGTACTCGTATGGATGAGCTGGGATGGGATTAAAAATCCGCGTTGGGAACGCTTTTTCACCACCGTTGGTGGTAATGGGAAATTGGTCTCCTACTTTATTCCATTCCTAGTGTTATTAGGTGTTTGGTTTGGATTCAATGCCTGGCGCAAAAGGAGAGCAAATAAACAATAAACATAGTTAACGGTTGGAAATCCCACAGAAATATCTAAAAGGGAAATCAGTTTTCATTATTTCCCTATGTGTTATTGGCATTACAAGTTTGACCGTTTACCTCACAGGAATAAATTATAACAGGAGTATTACTTCAAACTTTTACTTGTCCTTGTTGATCATTGGTGCGGCTCTATTCCTGTTTATGTTATACGGACTTTATATAGGCATAGGTTTATCGGATGATTTTCCAAAGTTTAAAGCCTTCAAAAAGGGAGAGATCATCGCGCAATCAGGAACCATACCAGAATTACCGACTATTCAAGCTGGAGATGGAATCGGAGGTTTGATAATTTCTGTTTTGCTATGGATAGGAATGACCATTTTATTAGTTATACTTTTAATTTTATTGGAAGCCGTTTTTTGGATCTCAATATTCATCATTTTGGCAATGCTCTATTGGGTATTCTTTAGGGCTCTAAAATTTGTTTTTAATAAATCGGCAGCAACAAAAGGAAGTATATGGGCATCAGCAGTCTATTCGTTTTCCTATACGCTTCTTTACTTAGGTTGGATTGTTGGAATTGTATATCTTTCTGAAATATGGTATTAATAAATCGCATTTCCGAAGGATTTTAAATTACACTTTTGATTATGGACATTCTACTTCACCCTACCTATTTCCCGAGCATTGCACAATGTGTTGCGATGATTCAGGCCGAAAAGGTGATTTTTGAAGTCTGCGATAATTATCAGAAGCAAACCTATAGAAACCGAATGACCATCTATGGTGCACAAGGTAAAATCCCGTTGACCGTTCCGGTGATTTATTCTCAAAAAAACAGGCAGCTCTACAAAGATATTAATATATCAAATGATGAAAAATGGCAGGATTTACATTGGAAATCGATTCAATCTGCCTACAGTAGTTCGCCGTTTTTTGAATTTTACGAGCACGATCTAACCCATCTTTTCACTGAAGAAACAACCAACTTGATGGATTTTAACTTTAGATGCTTAGATGCCATTATGGAATGCCTTCAACACGAACTGAAGCTTGAAAGCACGTCTGAATTTGAACTGAATCCTACACACCAAAAAGATTTCCGATATTTAGTCAATCATCGAAAAGAGACTGAACAGCCATTGAAACCGTATGTGCAGGTGTTTGATGACAAATACGGATTTATTTCAAATCTGAGCGTTCTGGATTTGATTTTCAACGAAGGTCCGAACGCCTTATTATATCTTGAAAAACAACAATTGCCCGTATAATGCTGCAATCCTTTATACATTACGGAATTCATTTTGGGCTGCCCTTGGTAATAGCCTTCTTCTTTTTTAGACCCAACTGGAAATCCGCTTATTTAATAATGATTGCGACCATGCTCATCGACCTTGATCATCTTTTGGCAACGCCTCTTTTCGACCCTGGACGCTGCAGTATCAATTTCCATCCTCTTCACACTTATTATGCGATGGTTGTTTATGTTGGATTTCTATTTTTTAAAAAGACACGGATTTTGGGCATCGGATTGGTCATTCATATGATAGCAGACGCAACGGATTGCTGGATGATGACGGCTTGAGGTTTTGGGTTCAGGATTCAAGATATAAGATTTTAGATTTTAGATTTTAGATTTTTTAAGTGCAATTAAAATAGTTGAGAAAAACGTGGTTGTTGCTAAATTGTTTCTGTGCTGATCTGCGGGAGAAACTTAATCTAAATCTAATTGAGGCTTCAGACTGAAGACTGCCAACTGCCTGCCCGTACGCAGCTGTAGCGTGGGCGGGAAAACTGCCAACTGAAGACTGTTTACTGAAAACTGCCAACTACCTCACCTTCACCTTGCTAATTATTGGAAAATGGTCTGAAAGTTTAACATCATACGTTCGAAATCCGTTGATTTCAAAATGATCATCTACGAGAATAAAATCGATCCGCACCGGAAAGAACTTAAAATCAAAGGAACGTCCAAAACCATTTCCTGCTTCCACAAAGGCATCTTTAAAATCGTTGCCCTTAATTTTCTTATACACATAAGAATAGGCCGTATTATTGAAATCGCCACAAACAATCGTCTTATAGGGACTAGTGGCCCTATGCTCCAAAAACAAATCAGCTTGTGCCTGTTGCAATCTAAATGTATTGCCAACACGCCTAAATAGATTTTCAGCGGCTTCATTTTTCAGTGGATCTGTACTCGCATCAATTTTTAAAGATTGTAAATGCACATTATATATCCTAATCGTATCCTTGCCTCTCACAACATCAGCAAAAATAGCGTTATTATAGGTGTTTGGAAATTCAATGGATCCCGTATTGATGATGGGAAACTTAGAAAATATGGCCTGACCATTTCTAATTTTGTTTCCTCCAACGGCTTCAAACCTAAAGTATTCTTTTATCTCCAACCCATCATCAGGTCTATATTCTTGCATACTGATGATATCCGGTTTTTTATCATCAATAAACCGACTTATCTCCTCGGCTGCATCAATGCCCGGAATCCATTTAAAAACATTGAACAAGCGTACATTGTAGTTCATGACGGCAATATTGTCAACATCATCTATCTGTTTTGATGATGAAATCTTATATAAAGACACCACGTGGTTAAAACCAATCAAAAGAACAATTAGGGATAATAAAAGTTGTTTTTTGACTTTTAAAAGCCAGTAGATTACAAATAAAAGATTGACAATAATTAAAAAAGGAACCGTGAGACTTAATACGGATAAAAATGCGAAACGTTTAGGCTCAATGTACGGCAAGATGTAGGCCAGTAAGAGAGTGGTCGCCGCAATTGAATTTAAGAAAAACAAAAGCTTATCAATAAGGTTTAGTTTTTTCATGATTTTCAATCTTTAGCCTTAAATAAAAAAGCTTTTTCTTCCTCCGTTAGGCTTTCATAACCACTTTTACTTATCTTATCTAGGATGAGATCAATTTGCTTTTGCTTATTAAACTCCTTAAACTCTGATTTTTTATGTCCTGCAACTGTACTTGACTTCCGTTTGTGGACTGTTTTTAACGGCGATTTCTTCACCCCTTTAAAAAGATTGGCAACACTGTCCATAAGTTTCTCGAAGCCCTTCCCTATGTCATTTCCTTTGATCAATTGAGTGGCATAAAAATACCCCAAAGCTACACCGCCCAAGTGGGCAATATTGCCGCCTTGGTTCGATCCAAAAAGACCAATAACGTCAAAAACCACAAGGGCAACTCCAAGATGCCATAGTTTGATATTGAATACAATCAATCTTACTTGAGTGTTCGGCATATAGGCACACAAAAAAATCAATAATGCCCTAACCCCAGCAGATGCCCCAACTAAAGCACCAGCAGGTTTCAAATAATTTTGAGGAAGCACATTATAGGCAAAAAGAAAAAAGAGTCCACCCAGAATGATTCCTAAGAAATATATGTTCAACGCAAGTTTAGGACTGAATAAATTGAGCATCATTTGCGAAACAAAGTAAAGCACCATCATATTAAACAGAATATGCAAAAACCCATAATGGGTAAAGCCATAGGTGATGATACTCCAAGGTTTAAAGAGAAAATCGCCAGCATCTTTAGGCAATTCCAGCCAGTACAAACTTCCACTCGACTTAACAATGAGTGAAAGCAGTAGCCCAACCAAAAAAACAACTACATTGATAGCAATTATCTTTTCAAGTACATTGAGATGCCTCAATTTCTCTTGAATATCGTGATTTAATGATTTCATCTATCCCAACGGTTTTTATTGAACTGCGTTCGTTTCCAATACCACATGATCAAAAAGCCTGTAAGCGCACCACCAACGTGGGCCATATAAGCGGTATTGCTCGGACTAAAAAATGACTGTCCAGAAATAGCAGAAATTACATCCAACAGAATAATGCCTGGAATAAAATATTTAGCCTTGATAGGGATAGGTAAAAATATCAACATCAATTTCGCCTCAGGATTCATCATCCCAAATGCGGCCAGAACCCCCATGATACAACCCGATGCACCAACCATTCTTGAACTGGCAGCAATATTCATTTCAAACAATGCACTGAATGTTTGTGTATTGAGCACATTAGGATTGACATTATATTCAGCAAGTATAGGAAGTAATTTATTCTGAAATAACTGCCCCTTGATATACCCTCCCTCAGTAGCATTTATATTGGCAATTTTATGAATGAGTTCAGAGCTTAAATTGAGATCTGCAATATATTGATACGCACTATAATACTCAAAATAGTTATATCCCAATTGAAATAATACCGCGCCCAATCCTGCCGAAATGTAGATAAAAAGGAATTTACTAGAGCCTAATTGATGCTCTACGGCAACACCAAACATCCAAAGGGCAAACATATTAAACAAGATGTGCATCGCACTGCCGTGCATAAACATATGGGTAACGATCTGCCAAATTTTGAAGGAATCATTTACTGGAAAATATAGTGAAAACCAATTGTAAAATATACCGTTTTGTATGGTAAGGGTCCCAATAAACATCAATACATTGATGATGAGCAAATGCTTAACCGTATCTGTAATTCCTCTCATTCTTTTTTGATCTTTTCTTTAATTAAAATTACATAAATTTTCTGTCAACTTCATCAATCGTCATTGTAATAAATGTGGCTCTATTGGAGGGAGAAACAGAAGGCTCTTTACATGCAAATAAGCTGTTCACTAAATGTTCTTGCTCTAAATTTGAGAGAGATTGTCCCGTTTTAATAGCCAAACTCTTTGCCATGGACTTTGCCAATAAATCGGTCGCACTGAAGTGACTGTCGGGTACCTCCTGCTCTACATCACTAATAAGTCGTTCCAAAATCATCGAAACTTCACTATCTGGCACATTGATTGGAAGTCCAGTAATTTCAACCAAGTTTTCATCAATAGCAGAAAACACAAAACCGGTAGCTTCCAAATCGTCCTTCAGTTGCTTTAATATTGTCAGTTCAGATCCTGTAAAATGCAATTGCAAGGGGAATAATAATTGCTGACTTACTGCTTCCTTGACCGTCATACTCTTTAATAAACCTTCATATAAAATCCGTTGATGCGCTCTATGCTGATCGATCATCAACATGCCTGATTTTATCGTGCTGATAATGTATTTATTTTGAAATTGATAGGAGCTTTGCGTCGTTTCCATCTGCAATTCACCATCAAACAATGATGATTTTTCTGGTTCACTTTCAAATTCTACCTGACTGAAATCTTGTGTATCACGGGTGCCTTTTGACTCCAGACCAACATACAAACTATCCCAATTATTTGGCGTTTGCTTACGAAATGCCGTGATCTGCTTGCCAGAAACACGCTCTTCCCGAAACGGATTGAAATTTCTGTCCACCTCAACCGTAGGTGCTGTTGCACCTTTATCCTTATAATTATAGGGTGTATCCAGATTCGTGTCATAGTCAAAATCCAAAACTGGCGCAATATTGAATTGGCCCAAACTATGCTTTACTGAAGATCTCAAAATCGCATATAAGGTATGCTCATCATCAAATTTGATTTCAGTTTTTGTGGGATGGATATTGATGTCAATTGATTTTGGATCGACCGTCAGATTTAAGAAATATATGGGGTGATTCCCATCCTTGATCAAACCTTCAAATGCCGCATTGATGGCATGATTGAGATAAGGACTCTTGATAAAGCGGTTATTGACAAAAAAAAACTGTTCCGAGCGACTCTTTTTGGCGAACTGTGGTTTACCCACAAATCCGGAAATTGTCAAAACTTCAGTCGTTTCCTCAACTGGAACAAGCTTTTCATTGGTTTTGGTTCCGAAGATATTGACAACGCGTTGACGGTAATTGCTTTCGTACAAATTGAATAGCTGGCTGCCATTATGGTACATCGAAAATGCAACTTGCGGATGAGCCAAAGCGACACGATGGAATTCATCAATAATATGGCGCAATTCGACCGTATTTGATTTTAAAAAATTACGACGTGCAGGAATATTAAAAAACAAATGCTTAACGGCAATTGAAGTACCCGTTGGTGTCACGGTGACTTCCTGTGCTTTAATCTCACTGCCTTCGATGTTTATATATGTTCCAAGTTCATCGTCGGCCTGTTTTGATTTTAGTTCTACATGGGCAATCGCGGCAATACTTGCCAAAGCTTCTCCTCTAAACCCTTTGGTATTTAAACTAAACAAATCATCGGCAGAACGGATTTTTGAAGTTGCGTGCCGTTCAAAACTCAAGCGTGCATCCGTAGCACTCATGCCTTTCCCGTTATCTATTACCTGGACTAAGGTCTTGCCCGCATCTTTGATGATCAACTTGATTGATGTCGAATCGGCGTCAATGGCATTTTCCATCAATTCCTTGACCACAGAAGCTGGACGTTGCACGACCTCTCCTGCTGCAATTTGATTGGCAACATGATCTGGTAAAAGTTGAATGATATCTGACATTAGCCTTTTGAAAAGAATATTGACAAATCGAAGCCTATGATTAACAGAAAAATAAATATTAAAATTCCAACGATAATAAGAGTTCGTCTGTTGGCTCCCGAGTCTGGTGTGTTTTTATAATCGTCCCAAGCGTTTTCAAATTTCCCTTTTAAACCAACTTTTCCAACCGTTTTTCTGTGTTCATCAAATTTGTGCTTGATCTCAAAAGGATTCTCCTCACCTTTATAGTATCGTGGTGTGTAGCTAAATTTTTTGTTTTGACGTGTTTTAAAGATGCTCATAATTTCTAAATTTCGTAGTTACTTAAAACATACCAAATAACAATTACCATACCTAAAAAAATTAAGAGTATAGGTAATGTCCGCGCTTTTTGCTTGCGCTGTGTTTTTTGACGCCACTTGGATTCAAATTCCGTGGAATTTTCCTTCTGATGCTCTCTAAGATGTCTTGGCGTGTAACTGAAACGTTTAGGTCGACGCTGTTTAAATAAATTCACTATTGAACGCTTTGCCTTTGTGAACTTCAAATGTACTCAAAATACGAGGAAAAACGATGCTATTACTGCTAAAAATTGTTAATAATGGAGTTGGAAGGTTGGGTGACCGATGACCGATGACGGGCGAGTTAGGATCTGATGATCGTTGATGGCTGAAAGTTCTTTAAACAGAGTTTCGTCGAGAGTCGCCGAATAGGACAAAAATTATTCGTGATCCCAATAATTATCGGGGCGTGGTTAAAAAACACACGACTGATTGCCAACCCCCGACTGAGGATAGCATCCTGCCTACTGAGGACTGAAAATCGCCTACTGAATACTGGTCTGACGCAACACGGCCATTTTGATGGCAGCCACAGCAGCTTCCACGCCTTTATTGCCGTGTTTCCCTCCTGATCTTTCAATAGACTGCTGCATATTATCATCTGTAAGCACACAAAAAATCACAGGAGTGTCGTTCAACACATTTAAATCTTTGATCCCTTGTGACACTGCTTCGCATACAAAATCAAAATGTTTGGTTTCGCCTTGAATCACACTACCTATAGCAATTACGGCATCTACTTTATGCTCTTGCATTTTCTTGCAGCCATAGATCAATTCATAACTTCCTGGCACATGCCAACTCATGATATTGTCAGGTAAGGTACCGTGTTCAATCAAGGTGTCGACAGCACCTTTATGTAGATTGTCCGTGATATTATTGTTCCATTCTGAAACAACAATCCCAAATCGAAAGTCTTTCGCATTTGGGATTGTGTTTTTATTGTAGTCTGATAAATTTTTATTTTTTGTTGCCATTTTCTACAAACTTGCTTGCGCTTTTCCTATAAAGACATCAATATTGCCTGCCTCGGTGGAATTTGGGTAGTTTTCTTTTATAGCTGTAAAGTGATCAAGTGCTTTTTTGGTTTTACCTAAATTCAACGCCACATTCCCAGCTTTAAATAAAAACATTGGGGTGGTATACGTGTTTTTGTTCATGTTGGCTGCCTTTTCATAGTAGCTCAGAGCATCTTCAGGTTGATTTAATTGAACAAAGGCATCGCCAATTCTTCCACTGGCTATTGGTCCCAACAGTTCATCCTTACTTGAAAAATCACCCAAATACTTGACCGTGTTTGCGTAATCATTCAAGTTATAATAGGCCATTCCTGCATAATAGTTAGCTAAATTAGCAGCAGGTGTTCCTTTATATTCTTCAATAATATCCAACATTCCATACTTGCCTTCACCGCCATTTAAAGATAAAGTGTATAATGAATCTTTAGCTGCTACGCCATTAAGGGCTTGTTCAAAATATTGTTGGGCTTTGTACATTTCGTTCATTGCCTCACTTGCTTTAGGTTCTGCAACAAACTTGTTGTAAGCCAAATATCCTAAAACAACAACTACAATCGTTGCAACCGCACCAATAATATAATTTTGGTTCTTTACTGCCCATTCTTCAGTTTTCGAAGCAGTCTCATCCAAAGTATTAAATACCTCAGCCGTTGTTGAGTTTTCTTCTAAAGCTTCTGTCTTTTCAGCCTTCGTTTTCGGTTTGTAACCTCTTTTCTTATAAGTTGCCATATCGTCATAATTAATGCGCCGCAAAATTAAAATTTTTATTGGTATATAAAAGGTATATTATTTGTTATTTTTCAATAATTTGCACTTCCTTTCGCAATGTTGACAAACAATTCTTTTTTAAAGCGAATTTTTAAATGATTTTAAACTCACTTTCCTTACTAAATTACAAGAATTTCGACAGTCAAAACTTTACTTTTGACCATAAGATCAATTGTTTTGTGGGGGCCAATGGCATTGGAAAGACCAACGTTTTGGACGCCATATACCATCTGTCTTTTGGAAAAAGTTATTTTAATCCGATAGCATCCCAAAACATAAAACACGGGGAGGATTTTTTCGTTGTGGAAGGCATTTTTGAAAAAGACAATCGCGAAGAAAAGATTCTTGTTTCGTTAAAAAAGTCGCAAAAAAAGATAATTAAACGAAATTCTAAGGCTTATGAGCGATTTAGCGACCATATTGGCTTCATTCCATTGGTCATTATTTCTCCGGCAGACAGGGATTTAATTATTGAAGGCAGTGAAACCAGACGAAAATTTATTGACAGTGTCATTTCGCAAGGCGATAAAAATTACCTCAATCAACTCATCAATTACAATAAAATTTTACAGCAGCGAAATGCCCTATTAAAATATTTTGCACTTAACAATACGTTTAACGCACAAACGTTGGACGTTTATAATGATCAGCTGCATACTTATGGTTCAGAGATATTCGCCATCAGAAAGGCGTTTTTGGAAACCTTTATCCCTATTTTCAAAACACGTTACAATGCCATCAGCAATCACCAAGAACCTGTGCACCTCAGTTATAAAAGTGATTTGTTTGAAAACGATTTAAATTCACTTTTAAAGACCAATCTCAATAAGGACAAAGCGCTCCAATACACCTCTGTTGGGATCCATAAAGACGATTTGAGTTTTGAGATTGACGATTATCCGATTAAAAGATTCGGAAGCCAAGGGCAGCAAAAATCGTTCTTGATTGCGTTAAAATTGGCGCAATTTGATTTTATAAAACAGAAAAGCGGAGTTTCTCCTATTTTGCTTTTGGATGATATTTTCGATAAATTAGATGAAAATCGTGTGGCTCAAATCATTGGATTGGTCAACAATGAAAATTTTGGACAGCTCTTTATTAGTGACACGCACGCCGATCGGACCGAAGCCATAATAAAACAGGTACATCAATCTTATAAGATATTTAAACTAAAATAATAAAATTAAAAATTTCAATTCTGTTCAATAGTTTTGGAGTTTGGTACTTGAATTTTGATAATTGAATACACGAAATCCCTATGAAAAAATATACAGTTTTAATTTTTGGCCTTATTTTATTAAGTTGTTCAAATGATCCAAATGCCTTAATCGAACATTTAGATGGCTATTGGGAAATTGACGAAGTCATCATGCCCGATGGCTCCAAACGCGAATACACGTATAATGATACTGTAGATTATTTCAGCATTTCCGACAGCTTAACTGGGTTTCGCAAAAAATTGAAGCCAAGTTTTGACGGTACCTATACCACCTCTGATGATTCTGAAGACCTAAAATTGAAGATTGAAAACGACAGTCTGCACATATATTACACGACCCCTTTTGCCAACTGGAAAGAAACCGTTTTAGACGCTACCGAGGAAAGGTTATTCATTATAAATGACCAAAAGATAAAGTATCTATATAAGCGCTTTGAGCCTATAAATGTTGAAAAATCAAATTCCACTTCTACCGACAGGTAGACAAAAAATAATATAATGGCAAAACGTACCAAAGACCAACTTTCTATCAGTGACCTCCTCAAAGAATTTGTGGAAACCAACAGGCTCCAATCAGGTTTGGACAAAGTGAACGTCAGGGATGCTTGGGCACAAATGATGGGTAATGGTGTCAACAATTACACCACGGCTATCCATTTGGAACGCGATACGCTTTATGTTCAACTCAGCTCCAGTGTTTTAAGGGAGGAGCTCAGTTATGGCAACCAGAAAATCATTAAAATGCTGAATGAAGCACTCGGCAAAGAGGTGATAAAAAAATTGGTACTTCGTTAAAAATCAACTTCTCCATTTCTTTAAAGAATAAGTAATTTCTTCCATTGGCTGATATTTCAGCAATATTTCTTATTTTCAAAGCCCTAACTAAGTTATTTTATGAAATATTTTAAATTTCTGCTGACTTTAGCACTTACACTAGTGGTATTTATTGGTCTCAACGGTAAATTTGGCAGCGCTCCACCTATGGGCAAATTCTTAAGTCCCAATCAAGGATTTTGGCAAAATGAACAGGATGAAAACCTCAGTTCCACCGTGCAAATCGATGGTTTAAAGAATGAGGTCACTATTCATTACGACGAACATTTGATTCCGCATGTCTTTGCACAAAACAACGCTGATCTCTATCGTGCACAAGGTTTTTTGACCGCCAAACATCGCTTGTGGCAGCTGGAATTTCAAACTTTTGCCGCTGGAGGACGCTTAGCTGAAATATTTGGTGAGCAAGCCTTGGACTATGACCGACAAGAACGTCGACGCGGCATGGATTTTGGAGCAGAAAATGCCCTCCAAAAAATGAAGGAAGATCCGGAAACATTGAGCTATATTGAAGCGTATCGGGATGGAGTAAATAGTTACATCAATCAGTTGGAACCCAAAGACTATCCAGTGGAGTATAAATTATTGAATTATGCACCAGAACCTTGGACCATAAAAAAAACAGCCTTACTGCTTATGTATATGACCAAAATGTTGGCTGGGCGGGAGTCTGATCTGGAACACACCAATGCCTTGGCAAAATTTGGAAAAGAGCGCTACGATCTTTTATACCCAGATTTTTATGATGTTAACGACCCTGTCATCCCTAAAGAAACCGATTGGAGCTTTATAGATATAGAAATGCCAGAAACACCTGAAGAGGATATAGCTGCTGATTCCATTTCCATTACAGAAACCATTGACAAACCCCATGCACAAAACGGAAGTAACAACTGGGCAGTTTCTGGAGAAAAATCCTATTCTGGCCATCCTATTTTGGCGAACGACCCACATCTGGGCCTCAACCTCCCTGCCATTTGGTTTGTGATGCAATTGGCAACACCAGAGCACAACAGCTACGGCGCCACTTTACCTGGGGCCCTGGGAATCATTTCAGGCTACAATAATCATATTTCTTGGGGAGAGACCAATGCTACCCGCGATGTGATTGATTGGTATAAGATTGAATTTAAGGATGATACCAGAAAAGAATATAAACACGATGGTCAATGGAAGAAAACCACACAACGCATTGAAGAAATCAAAATAAGAAACAAAGAAACCCTTTACGACACCATCATTTACACGCATCATGGCCCTGTCACTTATGACCACAATTTCAAAGGCGACAATGCAAAGTCAGGTTATGCCATGCAATGGGTTGGCCATATTGGCGGAAACAACCAACGTACGTTTTTAAAGCTTAATGAAGGAAAAAACTATGACGACTACCTTGACGCCCTGAAAAGTTATACGGCTCCCGCCCAAAATTTTGTATTTGCCTCTACCGAAGGTGATATTGCCTTATGGATCCAAGGTAAATTCCCTAACAAATGGAAAGGACAGGGCAAGTTTTTATTGGACGGAAGCAATCCGAAACACGATTGGCAAAGTTTTATTCCGCAGGAATTCAATGCCCATACCAAAAACCCTGAGCATGGATTCGTAAGTTCGGCAAATCAGCACCCCGTTGATCCCTCCTACCCTTTTTATGTTTACAATGATGGATACGAAACCTATAGAAACCGAGTCATCAATGATTTTTTTAGAGCAAAGGACAAGTTTGATATCCAAGATTTCAAGAACTTACAGAACAACAACTACAATCTAAAGGCCTCCGAATTGTTACCCTATATTTTCGATAATATGGATACATCCGCCTTAACCAATGAAGAAACAGAAATTCTTAACACTATTAAAACGTGGGATTTTTATAGTGAAATCGATCAACTCGCACCGAGTATTTGGGAAACTTGGTGGACAAAACTTTACAAAATCGTGTGGGATGAATTTGATGCCGATACTAAGGCGTTGGAAAAACCATACACTTATCAAACCATTTATATGCTTAAAAATCATCCGAAGGACGAATTAATGGATATTCTAAGTACACCAGAAAAAGAGACAGCAAAAGATCTATTTTTGATCACTTTTAAAGAAACTGCAAAAGAACTTACGGAATGGAAAGCCGCACATGGCAACTATAATTGGGGTGCCTACAAGGCCACATTTGTTGGCCATTTGCTACAAGCCTTACCTGCATTTTCACGATTTGATCTGCACATTGGTGGCGATTATAACACGGTCAATGCGGCTGCAAAAAACCACGGTCCATCATGGCGAATGATCGTAGAAATGACGTCGCCTCCAACCGGTTATGGGATTTATCCAGGTGGGCAATCTGGGAATCCGGGCAGTAAATATTATGACAATTTCATCGACCGATGGGCCGCTGGAGACTATATGGACTTGTTGTTTATGCAAAGCCAACAAGACACTAAAGACATTATCGCAAGTCAAACCCTAACTCCAAAACAATGAAAAAGAACCTCATCAATTTTATAGTCACCCTGATCATTGCCCTTATCCTATCGCTGTTTTTACCTTGGTGGCATGTGATGGTCGCAGGTTTTGTTTCTGCCCTATTTTTCAGTCTGAATCGTGCGGCAGTATTTTATATTCCTTTTTTGGCTATCTTTATTTATTGGATAATCTATGCGTTCTGGTTGAGTCAAGCGAATGATTTTATCCTAGCCAAAAAAATCGCAGTGTTATTGCCTTTAGGAGGCAATTGGCTTGTGTTGCTTTTAGTTACAGGATGTATTGGTGGCATTGCTGCAGGGGTTTCAGCCATATTGGGTAAGCAATGCCGTAATTTGGTCCAACGTTAGACAATATTCGCTCATAAATCAAGAATCTCGAGACCCGTCCAACCGGCACGGATGGGCAAGCCTAAGAGCTATGAATAAGGAATTGCCTTTTCCATCGAGGCAAGCCTCTGGGTATTAAAATCCACTGGTGGGAATAAAAACCATATGCTTATGAAAAGGCTCATTTTAATAATTGTCCTGATTCCATTTTTCGCATTTAATATTCAAAATAATCCTGAAGACTTTGTTGGTAAAAGGGTCGGAAGTGATAACAATGATGTTGGTGCGGTTATTTTTGAGAAGGATGGTTACGCTGCCTTTGAAATTGGCGGACAAATAATGGGTGGAAAGGAATTTGTGATTAATGGTAAAAGAGGCCAAATGACCTACAGTATTAATAAAGAAACTAGACCCATTCAGATTGATTTCATACTTACAAAACTCGAATCTGGAGAGCAAAAAACCTTATTGGCAATTGCCGAATTTATTGAGGAAGACGTCATTAATTTCGCCCTTTCTTTTGAGGACATTAGACCATCGTCCTTTGATGAAAAGTCCGTAATCTTAACTCGTGTTAAGCCCTAGTTATCGGGAAAATATAAGGATAAGGAACATCTCAAATAATCCATATCATATTTATTGACAATATATTAGACTAAAGCTACTGCATTTGCAAAAGTATCTGGACTACTGATTTATGAGACTCTGGATGGTTCCAACTTCAAATTTCAGCAATCGCCTACCACAATCTCAACAGGGATAAAAAAAAGTTGACCTAAAAAGCATTTTGTATGGTTTTTGGCACTATCTTTGGACTATTATATACAATTAATTTAATATTTTATTACAATGAGTAAAGGAACAGTAAAATTTTTCAACGATGCTAAAGGCTTCGGTTTTATCGTAGAAGAAGGAAACAACAAAGAACATTTTGTTCACATTTCAGGATTAATCGACGAGATTCGTGAAGGCGATGAAGTTGAATTCGATCTTACAGAAGGAAAAAAAGGATTAAACGCAGTTAACGTAAAAGTTATCTAATATATAAGCTTTTTTAAATGATAAAGCCCTGCAACTGATGTTGTGGGGCTTTTTGTTTTCGGATAATCAACAAGATTTTAGCCAGATAACAAAAAAAGCTTGGAATCACATAGTTCCAAGCTTTTTTAAATTGTAATGTTTTAAAACTTAAAACATCTCTCTTCCAGCAAAATGGAATGCGCTTTCAATAGCAGCATTTTCATCACTGTCACTTCCATGGACAGCATTTTCACCAATAGAAGCTGCATAAAGTTTACGGATTGTGCCTTCCGCTGCATCAGCAGGGTTTGTAGCACCAATTAAGGTTCTGAAATCTTCAACAGCATTATCTTTCTCTAAAACAGCAGCCACAATCGGTCCGCGTGTCATATATTCTACCAATTCGCCGTAGAAAGGCCTTTCGCTGTGAACAGCATAAAATTCCTTGGCATCAGCAGTAGTCATCTGAGTTAATTTTAAGGCTACAATTTTAAAGCCCGAAGCACTGATTTTATCCAAGATTGCGCCAATGTGTCCTTTTTCGACGGCATCTGGCTTTAGCATTGTAAACGTTCTATTAGTTGTCATATTTAAAATTTAATTAATTCTGATTTATATTAGGGATTAGGGACCCGCCCGAACGTGCCTTTTCGGTACGGGCGGGTTAGGCATTAGGGATTAGGATGGTCTTGTCTCTTGACTCATTGCTCTTTATTCTTTATTCTATTCTCTATTCTCTATTTTCTATTTTCTATATTCTATTTTCTTGGCTCATCCTCCTGGATCTTGATTCTTGATTCTTAGCACTTAATTCTTCATTCACAATACCCGATCCTCACAAGCCATCCATAAATTTCGTGCAAAAGTAAGGCATTTATAACTAAAACCATAATATGAAACTTAAAAAATTGTATCTTCGCACGCTATGACCGAACACGATATTAAAGAAATTAAGGCCTTACTAATTGCGCCAAAACAGATCGTCATTGTACCACATAAAAATCCTGATGGAGATGCCATGGGCTCTACTTTGGGACTCTATCATTATCTTATAAAGAACAATCATAAAGCAACGGTTATTGCCCCAAATGATTATCCGGATTTTTTGAAATGGCTTCCGGGTCAAGACAATGTGGTCATTTATGAATCTGATCGATCTCATGCAGAAAACCTAATAGAAACTGCTGATCTTATATTTACCTTAGATTTTAATGCACTCCATCGTGCTGGCGAAATGGAAACGCCTTTGAGCAATTCTAAAGCCGTAAAAACCATGATTGACCATCACCAACAACCGGACACTTATGCCGAATATATGTTTAGCGATGTATCCATGAGTTCTACGTGCGAGATGGTGTATCGTTTTATAGATATGCTTGGTGATAAAGAGACTATTGATGAACAAATTGCAACATGCCTTTACGCTGGAATTTTAACAGATACAGGGTCGTTCAGATTTCCGTCCACTACCAGTACAACACATTTGGTTGTAGCTGATTTGATAGAAAAAGGCGCAAATCATTCAGAAATATATAATTCTATTTACGACACCAATAGTTATGAGCGCCTCCAGCTTTTAGCTGTTGCCCTCAAGAACTTAAAGGTCCTGCCTGAATATAGGACAGCATATATAACCCTTTCACAAGAAGAGCTCAATGCTGCCAATTTTAGGAAAGGAGACACCGAAGGCTTTGTAAACTACGGACTTTCAATCAAGAATATTATATTTGCCGTCATCTTTATTGAGCACAAACAAGAAGGTATCGTTAAAATATCCTTTCGTAGTGAAGGAGATTTTTCCGTCAACGAGTTCTCACGACAAAACTTTGGCGGTGGTGGGCATACCAATGCAGCCGGTGGTAAAAGTGACCTTAGTTTAAACGATACCGTTGAAAAATTTATTAGTATATTACCACGCTATAAAAACACCCTTATCTCATGACCAGAGCCATTCTTTTCATTCTCGTCTTAACCGTTTGCGTCAGCGGCTGCAAGTCTCCCGAAGCTAGAAGACCAATCTCGCAAAAATCGGGTTCCTTCATAAAAATATCAGCAGAGCGCAACAAAAAACTCAACGCATTAGAATCCGAACAGATTCAAGATATCATAGAAAAAGATACTTCAAAAACCTATTTCGCATCTGAAAGTGGGTTCTGGTACTATTATAACACCAAAATCGAAAAAGACACTATCACGCCTTCCTTTGGCGATATTGTTAATTTTGATTATGACGTCAAAGACATCAATGGTAATGCCATCTATTCTGATGACGATATCCATCCGCGCGATTATGCCATGGATCAGGAAGAGATATTTACAGGATTGAGAGAAGGTTTAAAACTGATGAAACCGGGTGAAACCGTTACTTTTTTATTTCCATCTCAAAAAGCTTATGGTTACTATGGTGACAAAAACAAAATTGGCACCAACACTCCAGTCATCTGCGAAGTGACCGTAAATTCAATAATTCAAAACCAAAACGATTAAAACTATGCGATTGATTAAAAAGGCATTTGGCCTCGTATTACTAATGCTTCTTGTATCGGCAACGGCCTGCAAGGACAAATATCCAGATTTAGAAGATGGATTGTACACGGAAATTATCACTAATAAAGGGACCATGGTTCTCCGCTTGGAATACCAAAAGACACCTGTTACAGTGGCAAACTTTGTTTCTTTGGCCGAAGGCACCAATACACTTGTTGACAGTGCGTACATTGGTAAAAAATATTACAACGGCTTGACCTTTCACAGAATTATGGATGAATTTATGATTCAAGGTGGTGATCCTTTAGGTACAGGCACTGGAGATCCAGGTTATAAATTTATGGATGAGTTTGATGACTCTTTAAAACATGACAAATTAGGGGTTCTATCTATGGCAAATTCTGGCCCAAATACCAATGGAAGCCAGTTCTTTATTACGGAAGTTCCTTATCCTTCTTTAGATGGAAGACATAGTGTTTTTGGTCAATTGGTAATTGGTGAAGATGTCCTACATACACTTGCCAGTGTAGAAGTTTCCCCACAAGGAAACAAACCGATTACTCCAGTCGTAATGGAAGAAGTCAATATTATCAGAAAAGGGAAAGATGCCAAAAACTTTAATGCACCAAGCATATTCAAAAACCATTTTGCTGAAGCTGAGAAAGCAGAAAAAGAGCGTATAGCAAAAGAGGAAGAAGCACAGCGAATCAGAGCTGAGAAAAGTGCTGCTGCGGCAGCTGACATGAAGCCTGCATTGGAAACTTACGAAGGTAAATCAAAGACCTTGGCTTCTGGACTAAAAATGTACAACATCACCAAAGGGACTGGTCCTAAACCAAAAACAGGACAAACTGTAATGTTGTATTACGAAGGGTATTTTACTGATGGACGTTTGTTTGATAGTAATGTGAAAAACGTTGAGGAGCATTACGGCATGTACAATGAGCAAAAAGACCAAGCGCAAATGTACAATCCAATGCCAATGCAAATTAGTCCGGATGCTCAAATGATCCCTGGATTTAAGGAGGCGGTCAATCAGATGCAGGTTGGGGATAAATCATTCTTTTATTTGCCATCGCATTTGGCTTATGGCGAACGTGGAAATCGTGTGATTCCACCAAATACAGATTTGATTTTCATCGTTAATATGGTGGAAATAGCAGAGTAAATTTAAAAAACTCCAATCCATACCTTTGGAAAACAAAAAAAGCAGCGTTGAATATTTTCAACGCTGCTTTTTTTGTTTTTCCCGTATTCCAAGCATCAATTTAGTATAAATTTTAGCCTGCTATTTTAACACGGACGAACTCGAAACCTGAAACACAGTTTATTTCTTCGGAATGTTCTTCAAAATCTCCAATACAAATTTCCAATATTTCTGCGTCGATGAAATCTGGGCACGTTCATCAGGCGAATGCGCACCTTTAATATTAGGACCAAAACTGATCATGTCCATCTCTGGATAATTCTGTCCTAAAATTCCGCATTCCAATCCGGCATGACAAGCCGCAACATAGGCTTCCTTACCATTCAAATCCTTA
The DNA here is from genome assembly GCF_023015735.1 of Gelidibacter sp. F63206. NCBI lineage: Bacteria > Pseudomonadati > Bacteroidota > Flavobacteriia > Flavobacteriales > Flavobacteriaceae > Gelidibacter > Gelidibacter sp. F63206. The sequence goes on along the minus strand of NZ_JALKAU010000085.1, from coordinate 12,174 downwards.
TACAATTTTGATAACACCTTTAAAATCGCCGAATCCATATTAGGTTTCCATCCAGGATAATCACCATCAAATTCCACCTCACAGCCAGTCAATTCAAAGGTGGCACGTAGCATATTGGCCAAATCCCATTTTGAAGATTCCACGGAAGATCGTGTTAAGCACATAATTTTGATATCGCCATCCTTTACAATTACCCGTGCAATATTATTTGAGGTTTCCACTAAGTCAGGAATATCAGGGCTCATTCTATAAACCCCATTACAGGCGGCATAAAGCGCTCGCGTCAAACCTTCCTGAACTCCTAAGTCCATCATCATCTTTGGAGTTTCTGTTTTGCTGATCTCTATTATCAGATGAGGCTCCAAAGCTTTAAACTCGGTTTTGATATCGTTTATGACCTCCTCCATTTCGGTTTCAAATGCTGCGGAATTCATCGTATCAACCGCTACAATGGCATTGCTTTCTCTCGGAATGGCATTGCGAAGACTACCGCCATCGATTTCAGAAATACGCAATCCGAAGTTTTCAAATCCATCAAAAAGCAAACGGTTCATCAACTTATTGGCATTCCCAAATCCCTTATGGATATCCATCCCTGAATGCCCACCTTGCAACCCCTTTACGGTGATTTGATACCCTGTTTTAAACTCAGGCGTTTCTTCTTCCTGATAGGTTCTTGTTGCCGTAACGTCAACACCTCCTGCACATCCAACCCCAATTTCATCATCCTCTTCGGTATCGAGGTTCAAAAGGATATCGCCTTGCAACAATCCGCCCTCCAAACCCTTGGCTCCGGTCATTCCTGTTTCTTCATCAATCGTGAATAAAGCTTCAAGAGCAGGGTGTGGAATGTCAGTACTTTCTAAAATCGCCATAATGGTGGCCACTCCCAACCCATTGTCCGCACCAAGCGTCGTTCCCTTCGCCTTAACCCAATCGCCATCTATATACATCTCGATGCCTTGGGTATTAAAATCAAATTTGGTGTCATTATTCTTTTGGTGCACCATATCCAAATGCGATTGCATCACCACCGTCTGACGGTCTTCCATACCTGCAGTGGCCGGTTTTTTGATGATGACATTCCCCACTTTATCTTCAAAAGTTTCAAGTCCCAATTTCTGTCCGAAATCTTTCATAAAAGCAATTACCCGCTCTTCATTTTTTGAAGGTCGTGGCACGGCATTTAAATCGGCGAATTTATTCCAAAGCACGTTAGGCTCTAATTGTCTTATTTCTTTATTCATATATAGAAGTTTATTGTTTTTTTATGACCATATGGAATTTGCAACTTTTCATTCGTGCTTGTGGCCGAATTTTGGTCATGCCCATTTCATACGTCCATTTTATGTTGTTCTACAAAGGTAGGGATTCATGTATGTTATATAAAACTATTTTCTATTTTTGAGCCATGCGCAAACACACCAAACTTATTATTGCCCTATCTCTGATCGTACAGATTTTGCTCATAAAAATATTGGCAAGTTTTCCTCATTTTGTGGAGACCTATTACAGCAATGGGGTTTACCAATGGATTTCCAAACTCATGCATTTTGCATTTGGATGGATTCCTTTTTCTGTCGGAGATATTCTCTATACCATTGCGGGTATATATATTATCCGATGGTTTTTCAAGAATAGAAAGCGACTGCGGAAAGACACTAAAAATTATGTCTTGGATATTCTATCGGCAGTTTCCATAGCCTATTTTGCCTTTCATATCTTATGGGCTTTCAATTATTATAGATTGCCGTTGCATCAATCACTGAAAATTAAAAACGATTATTCCACCGCTGAACTCGTTAAATTCACCGAAGAGCTTATTTTAAAAACCAATGTCATCCACAGCCTTATTGAAAAAAACGATACCTCTATGGTGGTGATGCCATACACCAAACGCGAACTTATTAAATTAGCACCTAAGGGTTACGACGAGCTCGCTAAAGAATATCCAAATCTGGCCTATGGACCAAGTAGTTTGAAGCGATCTATTTACAGCCTTCCACTGACCTATATGGGGTTTAGTGGCTATTTGAATCCATTCACCAATGAGGCACAAATTGACGGTCTCATCCCAGCCTATAAATACCCAACCACCACAAGCCATGAAATTGCGCATCAACTGGGCTACGCAGCTGAAAATGAAGCCAATTTTATCGGAGCCATGGCCGCCATGAAACATGAGAACATTTACTTTAATTACTCTGGATATTCCTTCGCACTAAGACATTGTCTGAATGAAGTTTTTTTGAGAGACCCTTTAAAATATGAAGAGCTCATTGTCAAAGTCCATATTGGCGTTTTGAAAAACTATGAAGAAATGCGCTTGTTTTGGCGATCGTATGAAAACATTTCAGAAACCTTCTTCAAAAACACCTACAGCGGATTTTTGATGGCCAACAATCAAAAAGGCGGCATTGAAAGCTATAGTTATGTAGTAGCGCTTTTAGTCAATTACTTTGAAGAGAATCCGCTGTAAATTGTTAAAACTATCTTAATAATCCTCTTAAATCTCGATATTCTTTATCTTTAGAACTCAATTTTTAACTAATCCCAACCCTATGATCAAAACAATTTTGACCCTCATGACGTTTGTGTGCAGCTTTTCTATACTGGCACAGGACTATTTTCCAAAAAACGACGGTGTTACGACCAAAAACACCAATTACACTGCAATTACCAATGCCAAAATTTATGTAACTCCCACTCAAATCATTGAGAAAGGCACATTGCTCATTAAAGATGGCAAAGTCGTGGCATCAGGAACATCCGTAACCATCCCTAAGAATGCGGTTCAATTAGACGCTTCAGGAAAAAGCATTTACCCTTCTTTTATTGACATGTATTCCGATTTTGGTGTTGAAAAACCAAAACGTCCAGCTGGTGGCAGAAGTTCGCAATATGATGCTTCGCGTTCTGGATTTTATTGGAATGACCATATCATGCCAGAAAACAATGCCATTGACCAATTTAAATACGATTCCAAGAAAGCTGAAGATTTGATCAAAGCTGGTTTTGGTGTCGTTAACACCCATATTCAAGACGGGATCGTTCGCGGTACGGGTACATTGGTCGCCTTAAATTCTAGTGATGACAATGCGATGCGAATCCTTGATGCCAAATCGGCGCAATACCTTTCTTTTAGCAAAAGCGTTAAATCCAACCAAGCCTATCCTTCTTCTATTATGGGAAGTATGGCCTTATTACGACAATTATATTATGATGCCGATTGGTACGCCAAGGGTAATATCACCACCAAAGACCTTTCTATTGAAGCCTTGAACAATAATAAATCCTTGGTTCAAATCTTTGAAGCCGGCAGCAGGGCCAATAATCTACGTGCCGATAAAGTAGGCGACATGTTCAATATCCAATACGTTATTTTGGGTGGCGGCGATGAATATGAGCGTATAGACGAAATCAAGGCTATGAACGCACCACTGATCATTCCAATCAATTTCCCTGATGCCTATGATGTTGAAAATGCGTTTTTAGCTTCTACACTTTCAATCCATGATATGAGAGCTTGGAACCAGAAACCGACCAATCCGAAATTATTGGCCGACAACAATATCACATTTGCGTTCACCATGCACGATTTAAAATCGGCCAAAGAATTCAAATCTAACCTAATGAAAGCTATCGACGCCGGACTTTCCAAGGAAAAAGCTTTAGAGGCATTAACTACTGTTCCGGCACAATTGTTAGGGAAATCAGATAAAATAGGGTCGTTAAGAAATGGTACTTACGCCAACTTCTTGATTACTTCTGGTGATATTTTCGACAAGAAAACCACGCTTTACGAGAACTGGGTTCAAGGTCAAAAAAATACCATTGAAAACAGGGATATTGTTGATATTACCGGCAAATATGAATTTACCCTTGCTGGCGAAGCTTATGAGATGACCCTTTCGGGGGAATTGAGCAAGTTGAAATCAGAAATCACTGCCAATAATAAAAAGCGTGGCTCGAAAATAGCCTATGCTGACGATTGGGTGAATATTGCTTTCACTACCCAAGACAGTACAAAACAAGAGTTTGTTAGAGTTATTGCCAATGTAGATGCCAATAAAAATCTTAACGGAAAAGCGATACTGCCATCTGGTGCTGAAATGGGCTTCTTCGCAAAACAAACAGAAACCAAAAAAGAGACTACTTCGAAAAAAGAAGATTCAGATAAGGACAAAAAGGATACGGTAGCCACTGTCTCCCCCATTACTTTCCCAAACAACGGGTATGGTTTTGAAACGCTTCCTAAGGCTGAAACCCTATTATTTACCAATGCCACCGTTTGGACCAACGAAAAAGATGGAATTTTAGAAAATACTGACGTCCTTATCAAAAACGGTAAAATTGCCAAAATAGGAAAGAATTTATCTGAACGTGGTGCAACGGTAATTGATGCTACGGGAAAACACTTGACGTCAGGTGTTATTGACGAACATTCGCACATTGCTGCGGCTTCCATCAATGAAGGTGGACAAAACTCATCTGCAGAAGTGACTATTGAAGACGTTATTGACGACACGGATATCAATCTCTACAGAAATTTAGCAGGTGGAGTCACTTCCATCCAAATCTTACATGGATCGGCAAACCCAATTGGAGGTCGTTCGGCCATCATCAAACCAAAATGGGGACATGCAGCCAAAGATTTGATCATCTCCAACAGTCCGAAATACATTAAATTTGCTCTAGGTGAAAACGTAAAACAATCCAATTGGAGCGGAGGTCGATTCCCACAGACCAGAATGGGAGTTGAGCAAGTGTATGTCGATTATTTTACACGAGCAAAAGAATATGAAGCGCTTAAGAAAAGTGGTAAACCATACCGTAAGGACATTGAAATGGAAACCCTTGTTGAAATCTTGAACGGCGAACGTTTTATCAGTTGCCACTCTTATGTTCAGAGTGAAATCAATATGTTCATGAAAGTTGCGGAACGATTCAACTTCCAGATCAATACTTTCACACATATTTTAGAGGGTTATAAAGTAGCCGATAAAATGCTTGAGCACGGTGTTGGCGGATCTACATTTGCCGATTGGTGGTCTTATAAATATGAAGTTAATGATGCCATTCCGTACAATGCAGCCATTATGCATGACGTGGGCATTACAGTTGCCATAAATAGTGACGATGCCGAAATGAGCCGTCGTTTAAACCAAGAAGCCGGGAAAACTGTCAAGTACGGCGGAGTTAGCGAAGAAGAGGCTTGGAAGTTTGTCACTTTAAATCCAGCAAAATTGCTACATATCGATGATCGTGTTGGCAGTATCAAAGTTGGTAAAGATGCCGATGTGGTACTTTGGTCAGATAATCCTCTTTCGATTTACGCCAAAGCCGAAAAAACACTTATCGAAGGTGTTACTTATTTTGATTTAAAGCGTGATGAAATGTTGAGAGAACGAATCACCAAAGAAAGAAGTGAACTGATCAATGACATGTTACAGGCCAAAAATAAAGGATTGAAAACGCAACCGATAAAGAAAAAAGAAAAGGAATTGTTTCATTGTGACTCGGAATAGTTCAGAGTTCAAAGTTCAGAGTTCAGAGTTCAGAGTTCAGAGTTCAGAGTTCAGAGTTCAGAGTTCAGAGTTCAGAGTTTTAAGATGAAAATTAAAAATTTGTGCATTCGTGCAAAAACAAAAATTATAAAATGAAAAAAATAACATATATACTCACAGCAATATTCTGCAGCTCCTTCGGATTTGCACAGCAAACACCAGCGCCAAAGCAATCCCAACCGATTGCTATTACAGGCGCTACCGCACATTTAGGCAATGGTCAAGTCATTGAAAATAGTCTCATCATATTTAAAGATGGTAAATTAACCACCGTATCCAACGCGTCACAAACGGATCTTTCCGGAATGGAAGTCATCAAAGCCGATGGAAAACACGTTTATCCAGGTTTTATTGTTCCATCTTCTACTTTAGGTTTGACGGAGATTGATGCCGTAAAGGCCACGGTTGACGAAAGTGAGATAGGAGAAATGAATCCACACATCAGAAGTATTATTGCTTATAACGCCGAATCCAAAGTGGTCGAATCCATGCGCCCAAATGGGGTGTTGATGGGGCAAATTGCTCCTCAGGGCGGTCGAATTTCAGGAACCTCATCAGTGGTTCAATTTGACGCTTGGAACTGGGAAGATGCTACCGTTAAAGTGAATGATGGTATTTATCTGAACTGGCCAAGTAGTTTTACTCGTGGCAGATGGTGGCTTGGTGAAGATCGCGGCTTAAAGAGCAACGATAAATACAAGGAACAAGTGGATGATGTAGTCACATTTTTTAATGAGACCAAAGCTTATGCAGCTGGGGACAAGGCAACAACAAACTTGCCTTATGGTGCTACAGAAGGTCTATTTGACGGTTCAAAAAAATTATACATCAATGTGGATGACGAAAAAGGTATTACGGACGCCATTCATTTTGCCAAAAATAATGATGTGAAACACTTGGTTATTGTGGGCGGCAGAGAGGCGTATAAAGTAGCCGATTTGCTTAAACAACACAACATCCCGGTCATTTTACAACGCGTTCATTCACTGCCTTCCAAAGAAGATGAGGATTATGATATGCCATTTAAACTAGCAACCCAATTGGTTAACCAAGGGGTAATGGTAGCCTTAAATGCCAACGGGTCCATGGAGCGAATGAGTTCTAGAAACCTGCCGTTTTATGCAGGAACAACCGTTGCCTATGGCTTGGACAAAGAAGAGGCTTTAAAACTCATTACGTCAAATACTGCCAAAATATTGGGCATCGATAAAGATTACGGTACTTTGGAAGAAGGCAAGAGCGCCACATTATTTATCAGTGAAGGAGATGCTTTGGATATGCGTACCAATCAGTTGACCCATGCCTTTATAGATGGCCGCTTAATAAGTTTGGAAACACACCAAACGGAATTGTACCACCGCTATGATGATAAGTATAAGGCTGAAAAGTAGTAATGAAGTTGGAAGCTTGAAGCACGAAGCTTGAAGTTCCTACTTTCAAATAAAAAAATCTGTCACAACCAACATAATGGGAGTGACAGATTTTTTTTTAATAATATTAAAGGGGTATTCTTAAATTGTAGACAAATCAAGTCTTAATTCCCTGCCTGACGGCAGGCAGGTTGATTCTAACAGCGCAGCGGTCTTAATTCTATTTTACTGAATCATCTCCGCGCCTTCTGGTCTGCCATAGACTCTTGAGTCCATTTTTACCGTCGTTAGCATCGGACTTACAAATTTGATTTCACTTTTCACGGTGGTTGGTTGGTTGTTTTCCACGTTATACCAAACCATGGTTTCTGGCAGTAATAAACCTTCCACCTCTTGCCAATTGCCGTATTTTATAAAATGGAAGTCTTTACTTTTTTCGTCTTTACCAAAAGTGACGGTATAAGCCAACCAAGCCATTTTATTGGTATCTGGATCATAATACATGATATATTCATCATCTGGGGATGCTCCTACTCCACTTTCGTACGAAATTTGAATGCCTGGATAAGTCTTGCCCTCAAAAACCAATGGTTCGGCTTCGGCATACATGATACCATCATCGGCCAATACAAATGGCATGGCGTAAAAATAGAACATCAAGTTGTAGTAAAATTTTGGATCACCTTCATATTTGCTATTGTCCCTATTCTTCATCCAAAGCACTTCGCCATCAAAACCAATCGTGTGTTTTGGCATTTCAATCAAAGCATAACGATCTTTTAAATCGGTAGTGGTAATTTCATAACCGCCGGGTTTTTCAACCGAAAATTCTAAAGTGGTCATCTCATTCCAAGTATCGAGTCCGCCATGGGCATCAAAAACCTTGGTGATATTCTCAGGATAGGCGCTTGTGGTCACGTCGAGCTCTTCTTCGATATAAGGTTCACTTTCCACTTTTGTCTCCGTAGGTTTGTCTTTACAAGAAACCATAACTGCAATCAGCATCAATAAATAAAAGGTGTTTTTCATATAAATTTCATTTTCATTCCCTCGCCAATCTAATGGCAGTTTGGAAAGAGGAAATATGATTAGTGTTTAGAAATTCCCATAAAGCGGAATTCAGTTTAGTTAAATCGTCGACAAATTAAGAATTTTAAACACGATTTTCACGGAATGTCATGAATTTCTAAAATAGTCTCGATATCACAAATGGGATAAACGATTTGAATACGACTATTGTTCTCCCATATTCAGTAAATTTGCAAAAGTATAATACCACTTATCTGTGAATAAAGAAATAACCAGCGTACAAAACCCTTATATCAAAGAGCTCTATCAACTCAAAGAAAAGTCCAGGGATCGTAAAAAATCGGGATTGTTTTTAATTGAAGGGATTCGCGAAATTAGTTTGGCCATTAAAGGCGATTATCAACTTGAAACGGTGCTATATTACCCTGAGTTATGTTCTGAAACACAGCTCAACGGTCTAATCACCCAGCAACAAACGACGATAGAAATATCCAAAGAGGTCTATCAAAAACTGGCACATAGAGACACGACGGAAGGTGTGCTTGCGGTGGCCAAAACCAAATCACACGATTTAAAAAACATCGTATTCAAGTCAGAAAGCCCATTAATTCTGGTTGCGGAGGCCCCTGAAAAGCCTGGTAATATCGGCGCAATTCTAAGAACCGCAGATGCAGCCAATGTGGATGCCGTGATCATTGCCAATCCGAAAACCGATGTGTACAATCCCAATATCATTCGCAGTAGCGTGGGTTGTATTTTCACCAATCAGATTGCCATGGGCTCCACTTCCGAAATTATTACATTTTTAAAAGAAAAGCAGATCTCGATCTATTGTGCTGCATTACAGGCATCAGAAGTATATACCTCACAGGATTTCACAAAAGCAACCGCCATTGTAATGGGTACCGAGGCTACAGGTTTGAGTAATGAATGGCTGCAACAATCCACCCAAAACATCATTATACCCATGCAGGGCGAAATTGATAGTATGAACGTGTCCGTTGCCGCAGGAATCCTTATTTTTGAGGCCAAGAGACAGCGAAATTTTAAATAATTATCTCGCAGTGGCGCAGAGGCGCAGAGGTGATTTTAGACCATATCCAGATTTCACAAGAGTAATTTATAAATATTAAAAAATCTGAAAAAAATAAAAAATCATTCCAAATTCCGGAGAAAAATCCAACACCTAATTTTTCTGAAGACTGAAGACTGCTTACTGAAAACTGCCTACTGAAGACTGCCTACTGAACACTGCTTACTGAAAACTAAAAATATGACTCCCACTACCCTATTCTACATCATCATCGCCATTATTATCTTCGATTTTATAGTCGATAAAATCTTGGACGCCTTAAACGCCAAACACTATAACGATCCGATTCCTGAGGAGTTGACTGATGTTTATGATCAGGCGGAATATCAAAAATCGCAGGATTATAAAACCACCAACTATAAATTCGGGTTGATCACCTCAACTTTTTCGTTGGTAGTGACCTTGGCTTTTTTATCTTTGGATGGTTTTGAGTTTGTCGATACGGTTGCACGAAGTTATAGTGATAATAATATCATCATCGCATTGATCTTTTTCGGCATTATCATGTTAGGTAGCGATCTTCTTAACACGCCTTTCTCCTATTATAAAACTTTTGTTATTGAGGAACGGTTCGGTTTTAATAAGACCACCAAAGCCACTTTTATTCTGGACAAGCTTAAAGGTTTATTGATGATGGCTATTATTGGCGGCGGACTTTTAGCCTTGATTATTTGGTTTTACGAGGTGACCGGAACGTACTTTTGGCTCTATGCTTGGGCATTGGTAGCCGTATTCAGCATTTTTACCAATATGTTCTATGCACGCCTCATCGTCCCGATGTTCAACAAACAGACACCTCTTGAAGGCGGTGAGTTAAGGGATAAGATCTCAGAATACGCCAATTCTGTAGGCTTTAATCTCGATAAGATTTTTGTCATCGATGGTTCCAAACGCAGCACCAAAGCCAATGCTTATTTCTCAGGATTCGGCAGTGAAAAGCGTGTCACGCTTTACGATACCTTGGTCAACGATTTGGAGGATGAAGAAATTGTTGCCGTTTTGGCACATGAGGTGGGGCATTATAAAAAGAAGCACATCATTTTTAATCTCATCGCATCCTTACTTCTTACAGGATTGACCTTGTTTATCTTATCCATATTTATCTCAAATCCGTTGTTGTCCAATGCGCTTGGCGTAGAAATCCCAAGTTTCCACGTAGGCTTGATTGCTTTTGGACTGCTCTACTCGCCTATTTCTGAATTGACCGGGTTTGTGATGAACCACTTCTCCCGAAAATTCGAATACCAAGCCGATGACTACGCCAAAAACACGTACAAGGGCGAGCCATTGGTGAGCTCATTAAAAAAGCTCTCCAAAAACAACCTGAGCAATTTAACCCCACATCCGGTCTATGTCTGGGTGCATTATTCGCATCCAACACTTTTGGAGCGGGTTAGGAATTTGAGGAAATCTTAAAAAGCAAATTTTTTCTTTTATCTGTATTTTTAACTGTAGTGCACTTTAAGCCTAGCAATATGGCTCTAGGTTTTGGGTAGCCAAGGTCCCGCTCGTGTGCATAACTGCCATTCGTCACTACCACCCGCCGGATAATTTTAAAATACGTAGTTCTACGTATAGGATAGTTATGGGAAAGTTGGTAGATTGGAGGTTGATAATATGTGTACGCCTGAACTTGTGCCTTTTTGCCTGTTGCGGGATGATAAGGATGAGGGAGGGTTTTTATGAATGCGAGTTGGGGTGCATTATAAAAAAAATCAACTAATAAATAAATTATGGACACGAAAATTGTAAAAGAAACATTAATTGAGCTAATTAAAGAAAATGCGGACAATGATGGTTGGGTTAATCTTGCAAACTTAGGTTTAGAACTATCGAAAAATCGAGTAGATTATAAAGAACTCGGACACTACAAATTGACAAATTTCATTACCTCGTACTCTGATATTATTGAAATAAAAAAAGATGAAACTCATAAGCTGCCCGTTTACTATGTCAAACTACGAAATAAGCCTAGTGTAAAGGAAAAGAGGAAAATTGTCAGCTCATCTCCTAAGAACGCTTTAACTGATTGGGCATATCTAAAACATTATCAAACAACCTTTGAGAAATTGAGAAACATTGCACTTGATGAAAGGTGGTATTACAAAGAAAAAGATTCAAACTTTCCATATCCGATTTTATCAAGTTATTTGCATTATACATTCTACAAGTTGAGTCAGGAAAATGGGAAAATTTCTCAAAGTGACAAATATTCTGCTTTCAATACAGGATTGGTCGATAATCGCTATGAACCGATTTATGCATTATTTGAAAAAAACACGACTTATACGCAACCGTGGAAACTTGTAGATTTTTGTATTCCTGGAGAAGGTTATGCAGGAAAAGAACTTGTAAGGAATTTTAAAGATATGCCCAAAAGAGCACATTATTTTAGCAACGTTTCGGATATGCTATACGATACAAGGGCTGGCGAGCCAGAACTTGATATGAGACATATTATTCTTGATAATGCAGGCAGGCTACCGTTGCATTTTCTATCAGAAAACCAACCAAAAGATTTTTCTCTTAAGAATCCAGATATATTAACTATTGAGAATAGGATTAAATATTATAAAGATTTAGCACTTGCAATTGAAAGCGACACTAAAACATATAGAAACTTGACTAACCGATTAAAAGATGCAATAAGCCTTGCAATCAAAAGGATTGATTGGAATTTCAAGACAGCTATACCGATGTATTATCCAACAGAAAACAAAATGTCTCTTTTATTGCCGTTATCTCTTGTTGATGATGAAATTGTTGATATAGCTTTAGTTGTAGAAAAAACTAAGTCTGGAAATTACATTGGGCATACAATTTTACCATTACATTGGGCATATAATAATGCAAGATTAGTTGCTCGACCAGATAGTGATTGGCTGGTAGCTGAACAAATTGACACAAAAATTGATTCGGATGATGAAGAAAATGAATAACGACCCCCCAATCGAGTAGACGGGTGACGACCTAACGGTCGCCACTGCGCCTCTCACACCACCGTACGTACGGGTCTCGTATACGGCGGTTCACCAGATTAAAGTTTGCGCTCTATCGATGTAATCTCCTAGCGGTTTATAGCCTTTTCGTTTGAGTCTGGAGATGGTTACGGTAG
>NZ_JALKAU010000084.1:0-18122 GCF_023015735.1 Gelidibacter sp. F63206 | reverse complement strand
ATAGCCTATAGTTTCTTGCCAAAAAAGCCAAGTATTAAATATCATACCGTAAAAACAGATCAACTCGTCCTTTTTTAATCGAACTCAGGTTATTAGATTTTGGCATCAATTACCTATCAAGAGATAAGATATTTTTTTACTGGGAAGAAAAGAATGTGTTCATTAATGAATACAATTCAGAAATAGCCCAATCCAGAAGCTTCTTGCAGGAAATTACAGTTGAGGGCTTCCCCTAAGCAGCATACGTGCTCAATCAAAGCAAAACATAGGACTTTAGGGTATATGAGAGATTATTGAAAGAAAAAATTAATACACCTTCCACGATTTATTGTTTGAACTTTGACCAAGTACTAAAAGCCCTAGGAAAATGCTTTTGCGAAATCTCTTTTAATAAAAATAATGTAAAAATTCAGAGTTCTTTGGAAGCGTAAGGAATCTAATTAAAATCATGGAATGGGAGCACAATTTCATATTAATAATTTGTTTCATTCCCATTATCAAAAAACTATTAAAGTACTTATTTTACCAAGATTGGTTTTACATAACTTCTAATTTATATATGGGAATCCACTACAACAACTCCTTTGAGAAACTTTAAAAAACCCAGTAAAGCTTAATTCTAATTATATAGTATAACCTTTGGATAACATTCCATTATGGAATTATTACAATTATTTTTTACTTTCATTAAATGAAAGTATTTCCATTTAAAATTCCGAAAACTCTTAACGAAAACTTGATCGTACAAGTAGATCGAGGCCATACGTTCTACAATCAATTTCATCAACATGAGGAAATTCAAATAGCATATATAAACCAGGGCCAGGGAAAACTCATTATCTCCGACAGTAGTCACCCGTATTCAAATGGTGACATTTTTGTAATTGGAAGTAATATTCCACATCAGTTTAAAAGTTTGAAAGAGAAGGATGATTCCTTACACATGATATCACTGTTTTTTACAAAACAAACCTTTGGAACATATTTCAATGAAATTCCCGAACTAGAAACGATACATCAATTTTTTCATAAGGGTGAATCTGGATTTAAACTGCAGCCAAATAATGACATTTCAGGAACATTAATGTTAAAAATCCCTAATGCAGATAAATTTTCAAGATACATATTATTTCTTAAAATCATAAAAAACATATGTAATTGTAAGACTTATATGTTATTAAATCCCTGTCATCCAAAGCAAGTTTCACACGATAACAGCCAAAGAATGGAAACTATTTTTGACTACGTAATGAACAACTTCCAATATGACATCACTTTAGAGCAGGTTTCCCAATTGGTTTACATGACTCCAAATGCTTTTTGTCGATTTTTTAAACAAAGAACGAACAAAACATTCTTTAATTATCTAATTGAACTAAGAATAGAATATGCTTGTCAGCTTTTGAGAAGCAACCCTGACATCTCTATTGCACAGATTTCCTACAAATCAGGATTCAATTCTATCTCTAATTTCAATAGAAAATTTAAAAAATTAAAAAAGAGAACCCCTTCCAATTACCAGTGTAAAAACTAAGCCTACGATAGACATAAAAAACCGATGTTACGAATATTTTAGAATTACTATTTCCACCTGACTCTTCTTCAACTTCCACTCGACCTCATTTCTAATAAGTCAAAATTTACTTTATAACCTATTGATTTAGACTTTTTCCAATCTTTGGAAGTGGACTCGAAAATAAAACCTGATCCACAATTTTTACGATGCCCCGATTTAAAACGAAACTTAATTATATAACTTTACTCTACGAGTAGTCGAGTCTCGCAATCCTCTTCATTTTTCAAACAAATTATAATAATGGGAAGCAGCTGCCAAATCTTCCAAGGCATGCCCTACAGATTTAAATAAAGTGATGTGCGCGTCGTCGCTTCTACCTGAATGTTTTTTGGTGGCCATTGAAAATAAGTCTGCTTTTATATCTTTTTCCGTCAATACGCCGGTCTTTAGTGGGATAACGATATCACCACTTTCTTTTAACCCACCCGCATAAGTATCGACAAACACTTCCGATTTTCTTATGGCATCATCATCAGCCTCTCGCATATCTGGACGATAGGCCCCAACCAAATCGACATGTTGACCCGGTCCTAAGTACTTGCCCAAAACAAGCGGTGTTGGTGAAAGGGTCGCGGAAGAAATGATATCGACTTCGCTAATTTTATCTTCAATATTCTTTATAGGGGTTATTTCGAATTTTTCTCCACTCAATGCCTCGCAAATGGCCTTCGCTTTATCAAAGTTCCGGCCCCAAACAAAAACTTGTTCTATGGGTCTTACACTTGCATGAGCCTTAATCAGGTTTGGAGATAACGCTCCAGTTCCAATCATTAACAGTGATTTGGAGTTTTTTCTGCTCAGGAATTTGGAAGCTAAGGCCGATGCAGCAGCCGTACGTTTTACCGTTAAACTTTTAGCTTCAATGATCGCTTTTATGGAGCCCTTTAAGGCATCCAAATAAATATAAATGGCCTGAATGGCAGGTAAATCGAATTTGCCATTTGCTGGACTGACCGTCGCTATTTTCACTCCGGCTTCCTTCCCTGGATTCCATGCTGGCATTAACAATAGAGTGGATTCCATTCCAACTTCCGGGTTAGGGAAATCATGATGATGCCGCATTGGAACCAAAAGCTCCTTGTTTGCAAACATTTTTTCCAGGTCAGCAATTAAATTTGAGAAATCTGTGTTTTTTTCTACAAAATCTGCATCAATTTGAACTATATTTTTCATAAACTTCAAGGGTTTAAGGGTTATTATATTGTTTTTCTATGATGAATAGACGCCACCATATAAATCTATATGCCCATAAAAAGGCTTTCGCAATTATTTAAACAGGTATGCTCAAAACTCGTAAAATTAAAAGCAAAGAAATCTCAATAACTAAAATCTATTAGTTATTGAGATTCTCATCTTCATCCTATTCATCCTATTTAATTATAAATGATGAATATTGGATGTCATACAGTACTGCTATAAGTTTTTGTAATCTGGTAAAGTAGGTCTGGTTTTTAGACTATTCTCAATTGTTTTTATAGCATATTTCCTTTCCTCTCCAATAAGCGGAAGGCGTGGTGCCCGTACATTTTCAGTACCGAGACCTGTATAGACCTCAGCCAGTTTTATGTTTTGCACCAATTCGGGAACAATATCCAATTCAAATAACGGCATAAACCATCTATGAATGTCCAATGCTTCCTTAATACGTCCCGCTTTAATCAATTCGTACATCGCGACTGTTTCTGCTGGAAATGCACAGACCAAACCTGCTACCCAACCGTCAGCTCCTAAAACCATGCTCTCAAAAGCGATGGTGTCCACTCCGGTCATAATCTTTAATCGATCACCAAAACGATTTTTTATTCTGGTGATATTCATCGTATTTCGTGTCGATTCTTTTACCGCCTCTATATTATCATGTTTTAATAACTCATCAAACATTTTATGGGTAATCTCTATTTTATAATCCACCGGATTATTGTACACCATTATTGGTAAAGACGTGTTTTTAGCCACCGAGTTAAAAAATTCCAAGGTTTCTCTATCCGTAGATTTATATCGCATTGGAGGCAACATCATAAGGCCGGATGCTCCGTCTTCTTCCGCCATATTTGCAGCCTTAACCGCAGCTTTGGTGGACTGTTCCGCCAGCGTTATCATGACGGGCACTTTTCCTTTAACCATGTCCACTGTAGTTTTTGTCAAACTACGTTTCTCTACTTCTGTTAAAGTACTTGCTTCACCTAATGTACCTCCCAAAACAATACCGTGAACACCAGCATCAAGTTGTGCTTTAAGATTGGTTTCAAACATTGCAAAATCTAAGGTATCATCATCATTAAATTTTGTTGTGACTGCTGGCATAATGCCTTCCCATTTTACGCTCATAAATTTTAGTTTTTATTAGTGTTAATATTAAATACCAAAGCTAATTAAGAAAGGTGAGGGGTTATAGCTGTTATTTATCAAGTATTAATACTATATTGCCCTATATGCAATAAATTATGCTATTTTTGAGTATTATTATCAGCAACTCTCAACTAAACCATGAACAACCGTAGCTTTGACGCCAATCACGACAACCCCATATTATACAAATAACCTTATTCAAAAATTTCATTTAAATTAAAACGTCATGAAAGTACTTCCATTTAAAATACCAAAACCAGAACATGATGCTTTGGTTTATCAAGAAGATATAGGAACTTCATTTTATGATCAATTACATCAACACGAAGAGATCCAGATGAGCTATATTATGAAAGGCGAGGGTACCTTAATTGTTGGCGATACTGTCAATTATTATAAACCCAATGACATTCTAATTATTGGAAGCTATCTGCCACATATTCTTAAAAGTGACACCAGCGTTCATGAAAAATCCGAAATGTTGAGTTTATTTTTTACCAAAAAATCCTTTGGGGATAGGTTTTTCGAATTGGAAGAGACAAAGTCTCTACAACCGTTCTTTATAAGGGCAACGCACGGCTTTAAAGCAACTTCAGACAAAGATGAAATGATCAGATTATTTTTAAAGTTAAAAGCGTCCAAAAAACTGGATCAGTTCTTAATTTTGTTGAAATTATTAAAAATGGCATCTACATGTGAATACAAAAGCTTATCCTCCTTTATCTATGAAAAACAATATTCAGATACTGAAGGAAATAGAATGCGTAACATTTTTGAATTCACGATGAGTAATTTCCACACCAACATCACTTTGGAGGCGGTTTCTGAGAAGGCAAACATGACCAAAAATGCATTCTGTAAATACTTTAAGAAACGGACCAATAAAACGTATTTTCAGTTTTTAACAGAATTACGGGTAGAACATGCCACTAAATTATTACTATCAAAAAACAAACTTAACATCGCTGAAATAGCCTATGAATCAGGATTTAAAAATATATCCAATTTTAATAGGCAGTTTAAAGAAATTAAAAAAAATACGCCCTCTGATTTTAGAAAAAAAAGAGCCTAATTTCTTTGGGATTATTTAAGATTAGCTGGTAGTCAAGTTATTATAAAACCATCCAGTAGCCATTACCAAAACCGGATTACGACGGCTTAATTCTCAAAATTTTCTATCTGGATTGAATGCGTCAATATTTAATGAAGTACTTTTATTTGAAATCACCTCTGAAACCAACTTACCAGTAGCAGAACCCATCCCCCAACCCATCATGGCATGCCCTGTTGCAATAGTCAAGTTAAAACACTTTTTTGACCTTCCTATATATGGCAAACCATCGGGTGAGACCGGACGCAACCCAGCTTGTACATTATTTTTATCTTTTTGATTTATTGTGATTTCAGGATAAAATCTGGTAACTGCATTGGCAATGGCCTCTACTCGTGCTTCATTAATGTCATGATTAATTCCAGCTATTTCCATGGTTCCTGCAAAACGCGTAAACCCATTCATCGGTGTAACCGCTACTTTTGCTTCAGATAGGATAGCTGGTATAGATATACCCGTTTCTTGTGCCATATTGATACGATACCCTTTTCCTGCCTGCAATAACAATTGTAGGTTGAGTTTTTTACTCAATAATGAACTCCAAGATCCTGCTGCCAGAACGAACTCGTCCGCCCGATATTCTTTTCTGTTTGTCTTAATAAATGTGACATGTCCATTTATCATTTCAATATCATTCACTTTTTCATTTGTGAGAAATTCAACTCCAGATCCTTTCAAATAAGATTTCATTTCTCCCATAAAGTCCTGCGGAGTCATATGGGAGTCACATTTATAATAAGTTGCGCCCTTCACATTTATAGAAACATTAGGTTCAAGTTTTTTCAAATCCTTTATACTAATTTCCGAAGCTTCCAAACCATGTTGTCTTCCTAAATCTGCTATTTTTATTTCTTCTTCAAGCATCTTTTCTGATTGACACAACATCAACAACCCTTTGCTTTCATAATGGAATTGAAAACTTTCATCCTGTTTTATGTCTCTATATAGCTCTTGGCTTAACATGGTAATATCTCTAATTATGGGAATGGATTTTTTAACATGTTTAGCCGTACAGGATTTATTGAACGCCAAAGTCCATTTCATAAAATCAATATCAAATCGTGGCTTTATATATAATGGGCTGGATTTATCAAACATCCATTTAATACCTTGTTTCATTACCCCTGGAGCAGATAAGGGAATGATATGGCTTGGAGACAAAAAACCGGCATTTACATAAGAAGCTCCTGAGTCTAAATTTGATTGATCTATAATTAAGACTTTATGACCTTCCTTTTGAAGGTAATAAGCAGAACACAAACCAATAATTCCACCTCCAATAATTATTATTTCCTTGTTCATTTATTCTAAATTTAAACCCAAAAATCATTTTTCTATTAAGGATTATAAATATTTATTCATTTTATCTACATATTAAATAACCTGAAATCCAAACGCATAAGGGTCTTCCTCATCAATTATAATGGTATTGTATCCAAACACTTTTGCCCAGCCCTGTATGCTAGGAACGATAGCCAGTTTTCCATCCAAAGTAGTCTCCTCAACTACCTGCCCAACAAATTGACTTCCAATAAAACTTTCGTGAATGAACTCTTCTCCTTTTTTTAACCTTCCTTTTGCATAGCGTTGGGCCATAACAGCAGAAGTACCTGTGCCACAAGGACTCCTATCAATAGCTTTATCACCATAAAAAACGGCGTTTTTAGCGGTCGAATTTGGATGTGTTGGTTTTCCCGTCCATAGAATATGTGATACATTTCTGATCGTATCATTTTCGGGATGCACAAACATATCCCGATATTTCTGGTTGATTTTATCTCTCAATATTTGAGAATATTGAATCAACTTACCAGCAGTAAAATCCTGTACTCCAGAAAAATTTTGTTGTGGATCTATAATTGCATAATAGTTCCCTCCATAAGCCACATCAAATGTTAACACACCTAGTTCGGGACATTCAACGGTCAAACCTTCAGCAGCCAAAAAACTTTCAACATTTGTCAAACGTACCCAATCCACCTTGTCACCTGTTTTTTCGTATTCAATTTCAACTAAACCAGCAGGAGCTTCCATTTTAATTCTCCCTGGAACTTTCGGTGTTATCAAACCCTCTTCAATAGCTATGGTTATAGTGCCTATTGTACCATGTCCACACATGGGTAAACACCCAGAGGTCTCAATAAACAAAATAGCAAAATCGTTATTTGGATTGTGTGGCGGATAAAGGATACTACCGCTCATCATATCATGACCACGTGGTTCAAACATCAATCCTTTACGAATCCAATCGTATTCTTTTAGGAAATGCTGCCGTTTATCACTCATAGTCTCCCCAATTAAGTGAGGACCACCTTGTTTAACTACTCTTACTGGATTGCCACATGTGTGTGCGTCAATACAAACAAATCTGCTTCTACTCATTGCTCTATTAACTTAATTAGGGTAAAATGTTATTGTTATAGTCCGTGGTGGTTTTGGTAGTTACAACTCAGAATATTTAGTTAATCAACACCCCTCACCGCTAAACCACTATCGTTTTAAGGAGGTTGGTAATAACTCGTTAGGAAAAGATTGATAACTAACTGGTCGGACCCATCTTTTTATGGCATTGGTTCCCACCGAAGTAAATCTTGAATCGGTTGATGCTGGATAAGGACCTCCGTGCTGCATTGACGGACAAACCTCAACCCCTGTTGGAACGCCATTAAAAATGATCCGTCCGACTCTATTTTCAAGTGCGTCAACAACCTCGAAAAGATCAGGATGGTCTTCTTTTTCGGCAATAATGGTCCCCGTCAATTGCCCGTCCAATCCGTTTATAATTTCGATCAGTTCCTCTTGGTCCTTAGCTCGAACCACTAATGCAAATGGCCCAAAAGCTTCAACATGCAATTTAGGATTTGCCAAAAACGCTTCCCCAGAAACACTTGTGATCTGTGAGGGAGCTTCGTTAACATCAATTGCTCCTTCAACTTTTCCAACAACCTCTGCCCCTGCCTGAGAAGACACAATATTTACATTTTCAACAAATGCCTGCTTTATATCTGGATGCAACATATATTGTGGATCGATAGCTA
Organism: Gelidibacter sp. F63206; assembly: GCF_023015735.1. Lineage (NCBI taxonomy): Bacteria > Pseudomonadati > Bacteroidota > Flavobacteriia > Flavobacteriales > Flavobacteriaceae > Gelidibacter > Gelidibacter sp. F63206. The sequence goes on along the minus strand of NZ_JALKAU010000084.1, from coordinate 10,048 downwards.
TTGTTTTTTTAGCTAAATCTTTTATGAATTGTTCCGTTTTATCGCCTTCAACGGTTAATAACAACCCCGGTTTGGTACAAAATTGTCCCGCCCCGGTAGTAATAGAATTAGCAAAAGATGTTGCAACGGCTTCTGATCTGTTTTCTATCGCTTTTGCTGTGATGACCACTGGATTGATACTTCCCATCTCTGCAAAAACAGGAATAGGCTCTTTACGTTGGGAGGCAATATCAAAAAGTGCCCTGCCTCCAGAAATACTTCCCGTAAAGCCAACTGCTTTGACCTTATCGTGCTTTACCAATTTAACACCTACTGTTCTTCCGCGACCCATAATATTTGAAAAGACCCCATTTGGCATTCCAGTTTTGTCCGCCGCTTTAATAATGGCCGAAGCCACTAACTCAGCTGTGCCGGAATGCATCGCGTGTGCTTTAACAATAACTGGACATCCGGCAGCTAATGCACTTGCGGTATCTCCACCTGCTGTAGAAAACGCCAAAGGAAAGTTGCTTGCGGCAAAAACTACTACAGGGCCTATTGGAATTAATGTACGTCTTAAATCATCTTTAGGCATTGGGGTCCTTTCTGGCATTGCTTTGTCAATTGTATTTTCTCTCCAATCATCGTGTCCGACTAAGTCGGCAAATGAGCGCAATTGAAATACAGTTCTTCCTCTTTCACCAATAGCTCTACCTTCAGGCAATCCAGATTCTATCATATAAGAATCCAATAATTCTTGATCTAGTGCAATAATCTCATCTGCAATAGCATTTAAAAATACCGCTCTTTTCGCCCCTGAAATCTTTCTATAGATTTTAAAAGCACTCCAAGCCAATTCAACAGCCTCATCAACTTCATCAGAAGTCGCTTCATAAAATGCAGTAGGATTTTGAACATTAAGCTTTGGATTTATAGTTTTATGCGTTATAGTGCCACTAGATTTTAACCTATTTCCAATATAGTTTCTTCCTGTTATCATTTTTCCAATCTTTTTAATTTACTTGATGCTTACTTATTTGTAAGTCTTTATGCAAAAAATAAATTTTTTCTTAAACTGATTATTCTGAGTATGCCTAAATCCAATGAATTGTCTACATTATCTAACATACTCTTTGAAATCCAATAAATATATTTTGAATTCATACAAATTTAGGCCGAACACACTAATGATAATAATAAACTGTTATCCATAACTAATACTATATATTCTAAATTTTTAAAATTATTCAGTCAAAAGCATATTATATATTTATGTGCCCCATGAAAACTGAGATGTTTTTTCCGCTTTCAAGAATTGCCATGGTCGGTTCCTAACCAACATTTCCAATTAACTGTACATGATTTTTTAAAGTGCTCATAATAAAAAAGAATTATAGACCCGTCTGTTGACAGGTAGGTTACTAAAAATACCGTCTGAACCCTTCAGACCGTTTGTCTTAATATGTTTTTGAAATGATTTACTTATTATATCTTGAGCGTTTTCCTTCCTGCCTGCCGGCAGGCTGGTTGTTTTGTTTTGGTGCCGCTTTTCTTTTGATGTTTTTGTACGATTTCATAAGATTCATTTTAGATTTACTTCCCATAGCGCCCTCGCTGTTACCTTTTTTTTGTTGCCGATACATTTTCAACATTTGGAATTGTAGAGGACTTATAAAAAAGTGCGAGGCACGAGCCTGGTTTATGCAGTCCGGTCAAGTTCCAAATGTTGGTATTTTGCCATCAAAAAAAAGAGAGGGACAGTGAGGGTGCGGATGTGAATCTAAAAGAGGTTTGGGAAGTGCCAAAACATGAAAAGCGGCACCAAATGAAAATTGGAAGTCCGATCTGGCGGACGCTATTCACGATTTCGGATTGGGAATGAAGCGTCCGGATCCTGCGCAGCGGACCGGGTTAGCGAAATGGAAAGTAGAAATTGGGGATAGGGTCCAAGATGTTAAGGGAAGCGCTTTGCCCGAAATGGAGCATTTGCGGAATGAAGTGGCAATGGGCTGAGCGTATATGACAAATAATTATGGTCCTGGATAGGTCTAAAAAAGGAATTCAATATCACATTGGAAATGGGAAATAGGTCCACTTTTTCTTGATTTCTGTCTCAAACCCAAACGAATCACTTGGACCATAGAATGATAGTCAGTTCCCCAATTGGGCATTATCAAAAGACATCAATATAAGGGGTACAGAACCATGTATTTTAAAAATCTTTGGGGAAATCAATACCAAACCAACAGTCTACACAATGACCCCATAAGAATTATCCCCTTGCTAGTTTATAATGAATTAATTACATTAGATTATCATTGCACCAAATAGTAAGGCATAATTCAAAACTAATAACTGCAGATCCTCTCAATTTAATGACTAAAAGAATAAATTTGAAAACGTTTTTTATAATATTTTCACAACTATCATTTATAGCATTACTTAATTTTTATACTATAAATGTCGCCCATGCTCAAAACAATTCTATAATCAACGAATTACAGCAAACCCTCGATTCCTCCCACTTTTACGATCAAAACAAACGCAAAACCCTAAAGAGGCTAAAAGATCAGTTAGAGCAATTAAGCCACGATAATTTAACCGAGAAGTTTAATCTGAATAGCCAACTATTTGATCAATACAAGGTTTTTAAAAGTGATTCAGCGTATTACTATGGATTAAAAGCTCAGGAAATAGCTTTTAAACTAAATGATTCCCTATTAATAAGCAAAGCCTATTTAAACATGTCAGATATCGCTATTTCTGTAGGCATGTACAAAGAAGCTTTGGATTTTCTACAAAAGATAAATGTCGATTACGTTAGAGATATCGATAAACCAATATACTATGGTCTATATGGTAGATGCTACAGTGACATGGCGGAATATAGTGGGCTCCCTGATTTTAGTAAAAAGTATAACGAGTATGCTCGTTATTATAGGGAAGAAACTGTAAATCTCACAGAAAAAGGCACTTTCTTCAATGTGTTTATGGTGGCTTATAATGATTTCAGTGATAGGGAGTTCAATTCTGCTATCAAAAATTTAAAATTACTACTCACTAAAGATTTAGATTTGGGAGAAAGAGCATTGACCAATTATGTTTTGGGAGAAATATACCAAAGACAGCATTTGGATGATCTAGCAGAATATCATTATGCAAAAGCAGCAATCTCAGATGTAAAAAACTCGACCAAAGAATCCTTGGCCATCATCAAGCTTTCAGAATTATTGTTTCTAAATAAAAAAATAGAACCTGCCTCATCCCTAATTCAAAAAGCTTATCAAGATGCCAAATTCTATGGTGCCCAACAAAGGAAGCTTCAAGTAGGGGCCGTACTTCCGTTAATTGAGGATGAAATTGTAAAAAATATCGAGATGGAGCGAAAACGTCTCTATTGGCAGTATATAGGCGTTGTGGTTTTTTTGGTGATCATGATTCTATTTTCGTCCATAATTTTTATACAGTACAAAAAACTCCAAAAAGCACGTGGTGTGATTTCAAAAGCACATACCAAACTAAAGGAAACACACGCACAACTGCTAATTGTTAACAAGCAATTGAAAAAACGCAGTCTAGAGATTGAAAAGGTCAATTACCGTCTTTCGGAAGCCAACAAAATCAAAGAAGATTATTTAGGATTTTTCTTTACGGAATATGACAACATATTTGAGAAATTTAATGATCTCACTTCGGATATCGAAAAAAGCCTTGAATTGGAAGAATACAAAAAAGCAAGTTATCAGTTGTCCCGATACGATCTAAAAAAGGAAAAAGAGAAACTATTACAGAATTTTGATACAGCATTCATAGAACTCTTTCCCAATTATATCGTAGAATTCAACAGTCTTATAAAGCCAGAAAATCAAATTCAATTAAAAGAAGGGCAAATTCTAAATAAGGAATTGAGAATTTTCGCGTTGATCCGATTAGGTGTAAAACACAATGACAAAATCGCGCAGATTCTAGGATATTCCGTCAATTCCATTTATGCCTATAAGTCCAAAATTAGAAATATGTCTATCGTTAAAAATGAGGATTTTGATCAAAAACTCATTGACAATACTACAATTAAAGTCTAAAAACCCTAAACATTCGACAAGAAATTAGCATTTTTTCAAATTTAAAGCTTTTAAATATCTATATGGATTATCATCACCATATTCAATTACCACTCTGATTCATAGACAATTAAAGCCAACAACATCTATATTTATTGTGTATATATCTAGATGAAAATTTAGCAGCTCCTTTTGAGATTAAAATTTTTGTTACTTTGGGTTAATCGGAATGTCTTTTAATTAAGGAAGCATCCCAATTAACTTAACTAATTCTTGACATGAACAAATCAATTTTAAAACGTAATCAAGGCAGCTACAGTCACAACATCTTTATTCTTATCTTTCTGATGCCGTTAGTAATGGTTTCACAAGAAATTAGAATGTCAGGTAAAGTAATTGATGAATTCAGTACGCCTTTAATGGGAGCTACAGTTTTAGAGCTTGGCACATCGAATGGTGTGACCTCCAACTTTGATGGTGAGTTTGAAATATCTGTAGGAAGTTTTCAGTCAGTGATAGAAATCAGCTATGTTGGATATACTACACAGACCATTAAGGCAACCAAAGACTTCATTACGGTCCAAATGACGCCAGATATATCTGCGTTGGATGAAGTGGTCATCATCGGTTATGGCGAATCTAAACAACGGGATTTGACGGGGTCTGTTTCATCGGTCTCCGTGGATGACATTGTAAGTCAACCTTCCTCCAATATTGGTGATGCCATTCAGGGAAGAGCCGCAGGAGTTACAGTAATAACTTCTGGACAGCCTGGAAATAATCCCACATTCAGGATTAGAGGTACTGGGACTATAGGCAACAACGACCCTTTAATAGTCGTTGATGGAATGCCGTTGAATGGAGGCTTAAACCAGGTCAACATGAAAGATGTAGAATCGTTCCAGGTTTTAAAGGATGCCTCTGCGACGGCCATTTACGGTGCCAGAGGTTCAAATGGGGTTATCATCATCAGTACGAAACGAGGTAAAAAAGGCAAGGGGACGATCGACATTGATGTTTTTACGAGCTTTCAGCAGGCCACCAATGTCATTGACGTTTTAAATGCGGAACAATTTGCAACATTAAGCAACGAAATGCTAATAAACGGTGGCTTTACACCCAATCCCAACTTTTCTGATCCATCTTCTTTGGGGAAGGGAACGGATTGGTTGGATTCCTTTTTTACTACAGGACGTCAAAACAATGTGACCCTTTCCTACGCACAGGGAAATGACAAATCCAATGTTTTCACCTCATTAAATGTTTTTGATCAGGACGGTATTATTATCAATTCAGAATACACACGGTATATCCTACAATTTAATTCAGACACACAAATCAATAAACATATCAAATTTGGAAACAGTTTGAAATTAAATTACGATATCAAGAACAACGGTGACAATAACATACAAAATGCCATTTTGTCGTTACCCACCCAACCTATTTATCGTGAAAACGGAAATTATTCAGGGCCTATAGGTCAGCCCATTTATTCAGGAGATATTGAAAATCCGATCGGAAAGTCAAATATTGTCAAGAACACGATTAAAGGATACAACCTCCAAGGGAATGTCTATGGAGAATTGGGACTTTTAAAGTATTTGAAGTTTAAAACTTTGTTAGGAGTAGAAGCCAATTTTTGGGATACCAGGACTTGGTCCCCTTCCTATAGCTGGGATTCTGACGTAGCTCCAAACGCTTATTTATCAGAATCTTCCAATAAAAGCTTGACCTTGGTTTGGGATAACACATTGACCTTCAATAAAGAATTTGATAATGGAGGTTCCATAACCGCTGTTATCGGTACAAGTGCACAGGAAAACCAGTTTAAATTCATTAGTGGTTCCGTCCAGGGATTTCCAAGTGAAAGCACTCAAACCCTAAATAACGGACTGTTGCAACCCACCATTAATGGAAGCGGATCAGAATGGTCTATCTTCTCCTATTTTGCGAGAGGACAATATGATTATAAAAAGAAATATTATATCACAGCAACCATTAGACGGGATGGTTCATCACGCTTTGGAAGTGGCAATAAATATGGAACGTTCCCATCAGCATCGGCAGCTTGGAGGGTTTCTGAAGAAGCATTTCTTCAAGAGTCCAAAATCATCAACGATCTAAAGTTAAGAATCGGTTATGGTGTGACGGGCAATCAAAATATTGGCAATTATTCATTCGCTTCGGCCTACAATACCAACTTATACAATTTCAATGGTGTTTTCGTGACTGCCGCCGTTCCCACCGTATTACCAAATTCAAATGTAAAATGGGAGTCTCAGAAACAATTCAATATTGGAATAGACGCCTCACTATTCAACAGGTTTATGGATGTCACCCTAGATGGCTACGTGAAAAACACTGAAGATATGTTAGTGCCTCAAACCGTCCCGGTGACTTCTGGGTATTCGGATATTTATGTACCCTTTATCAACGCTGGTCAAATCAGGAATCAAGGTATTGAACTGCTCCTTACCACACATAATATGAGTACTGACAAATTTAAATGGTCGACAGATTTGGTCTTCGCGTACAACAAAAATGAAGTGATCGACATTAATAGCAATACCCCTCTGACTACAGGAAGCATTGGATTGAATTATACATTGGGCAGAATCCAACCAGGACAACCGATCAATGTTTTTTACGGTTTTGTACAGGACGGAATTTTTCAGACCCAAGAAGAAGTAAATAACCATGCCGTACAAGTTCCGGGAAGTGATCCTGCTTCCAGTACTTCCCCAGGAGACATCAGGTTTAAGGATTTGAATAGTGATGGTGTCATTAATGACAATGACAGAACCTTTATTGGCAATCCAAACCCAAAGTTCAATTATTCATTGAACAATACATTCAGCATTGGTGACTTTGACTTGAGTATTTTCTTCCAAGGCGTTTATGGAAATGACATTTTTAATGCCAATCGTCTGTACACGGAAAACATGTCGGTCACTACCAATCAGTCCACCGAGGTACTAAATCGTTGGAATGGTTCGGGAACAAGCAATTCTGTACCACGGGCAGTGTTTGGTGACCCAAACAATAATAACAGACAATCCACAAGGTATATCGAGGATGGTTCCTATTTGAGACTTAAAAATGTGAATTTAGCCTATACCCTACCCTTGGAAAAGTTTAAAAACACACCTTTCAGCTCCATAAAACTTTATGTTTCCGGACAAAATTTATTCACTATTACGAACTATTCAGGATTTGATCCCGAGGTAGGACCAAACGGTATTGACAATAACATCTATCCAATAACCAAAACATTCACCTTAGGAGCGACTTTAGGTTTTTAAAAAAATTAGAATCATGAAAAACACAACATATTTTATAGCCGCAATGGCCATCCTTTTTTTAAGTAGTTGCACTGATGACTTTTTAGACAAGCAACCATTGGATACCATTAACACAAAGAATTATCCAAAAACAGCAGAAGAATTGGTCACTGTTGTTAACGGTGCGTATCAACCGTTACAATGGCCAAAACTTTATAATCTAAGAATGTGGACTTCTGATATTATGGCAGGCAACAGCATTGTTGGTGCAGGAGGAGGCACTGATGGCATTGAAACCCAGAACATGTCAAACTTTACGGTTCAGCCCGATAATGCCGGAGTACTGGATTTATGGCGAGGGCCATGGCCAGGAATATTGATGACCAATATTGTGTTAAAATCCGCACCAACGCTTGACATTGATGAAAACACAAAAGATAGATCCATGGGTGAGGCTTATTTCTTAAGAGCACATTATTATTTTATTTTGGCACGTTATTTTGGAGATGTTCCATTAACTACAACCCCATTAAGTTCTGATGATGATTTATTCCCTTCAAGATCGCCGGTAAGTGAGGTTTACGATTTAATTCTCTCCGACCTAAAAAATGCGACCCAATTATTGCCACCAAAATCGGCATTTGGGACCCAGGACCTTGGAAGAGCATCCAAGGGGGCTGCTTATGGTCTTTTGGCAAAAGTGCACCTGACGCTCGGCAACTACCAGGAAGCAGTCGACATGATCACGCAGGTGGAAGGTCTTGGGTATGCCTTGAACCCCAATTATTACGATAATTTTAATATAGAAAATGAAAATTCACAAGAATCCATTTTCGAGGTTCAATACGCTTCTGATGGTGGTTACGGTTTTTGGGACAACGAAAATCAAGCCTCTTGGACAAGTCCATTTATGGGACCTAGAGGCGCCAATTTTGTTGGAGGCGGTTATGGATGGAATCAGCCTACACAAGAATTCATGAATCAATATGAACCTAATGACAAAAGAAAAGATGTGACCGTTTTATATGAAGGCGGACCAAATTTTGACGGACTTCCCTACCAGGCCAGTTATTCCTATACAGGTTATAATGTGCGTAAATTTTTAGTGCCAATAAGCGTTGTGCCAAGTTACGACAACAGCCCTATGAATTTCCCTGTCCTAAGATATGCCGATGTTCTGTTGATGAAGGCTGAAGCTCTAAATGAACTGGGACAGACAAGCGATGCAGAAATATATCTCAATCGTATTAGAAACAGAGCGGGACTCAATGATATACCTTTAGGATTGAGCCAAGCACAATTTAGGGAAGCTGTACTCAAGGAGCGCCGTCTTGAATTGGCATTTGAAGGTCAAAGATGGTTTGATTTAATACGGGTAAACAATGGACAATATGGGTTGGACTTTCTTCATTCGATTGGAAAGAACAATGCCGCACAAAAGCATCTTTTGTTTCCAATACCTCAGATTGAAATCGACAGAAATCCCAATCTTACTCAAAATCCTGGATACTAAACATTTTGAATTATGAAAACATTTAATAACATTAAAACGATCACCATTGGCGTGTTATCATTACTAATGCTGTTCCTCTCGTCTTGTAATGATGATTTGGTAGACTCTTCATTTGACACTCAGGATACTTTGGGAATTTCTATTTCCGATAGTGAAATTGTCCTGAAGGAATTGCTTTTTGATGCTGCCATAGACCTCAATTGGTCCACCGGAACGAATCAAAATACCGGTGCCGCAATAAAATATACGCTCCAAGTAGACCATGTAACTGGAGATTTTTCAAATCCGATTGCTACACTGGTTTCCGATGTTCAAAACACTTATTCATTCAACACTAATTACGGAAATCTCAACAAATTACTATTGGACAATGGATTGGAACCAGATCAGACTTATGATTTAACGGCAATGATAACGGCAAACGTTTCGAACGAATCTGTGCCTACCCAGATTGCCACAGTCAATTTTACAGCCACAACTTTTAAACCTATAACCCAACACCTGTATATTGTTGGAGATGCCACTCCAAATGGGTGGAATATTGGCAGTGCCACGGAATTAAGTGCATCAACGACCCAAAGAGGCGTGTTTGTCTATGAGGGCGTGCTAAAACCAGGCAATTTCAAATTTGCAGTAAGTCAGGACGGTTGTTGGTGTCAAGATTTCTACACTAAAGATGAGACGGATGATGGCAAAATCATTTACAACGAAGGTGGCAGTGGAGATGATTTACAATGGAGCATTGAAACAGAAGACAACTATAGATTGACCTTGGATCTTTTGAACAAAACAATTACAATTGAGACTTACGTGCCTGTAGACCCTGATGAACCTGCTTTCCCAATGCTTTGGATTGTTGGTGATGCCTCAGAAAGTGGTTGGAATGTGGATTCGCCTGTGGCATTTATACAAAATGAAAATAATCCCATTGAGTTTATTTATGAAGGCACTTTTGCCCCAGGTAATTTCAAAATATTTGCTGGTCCATTGGGTGATTGGTGCGGCGAATGGTATAGACCATCTGTTGACAATCAGGATTTGATAAGCGGTCCTGTAGAGCAAAATGCAGGATGTGATGTTGACAATAAATGGCTCATTACAGAAGCAACAAAGGGCAGATATAAAATAAAAATCAATACCATTGATAATACCATAACGTTCAAAAAAGTATCGCTCTATTTAATTGGGGATGGCGGTCCGAATGGTTGGAA